>JBEBAF010000086.1:0-5946 GCA_041159045.1 Actinomycetota bacterium | reverse complement strand
CACAAGTTGTTCGAGTACTGGGGGCACGCCGCATCGCATGTGACCGTCGATCAACATCGTCTGTTCAGGTGGCGCATGGAGGCCGCGCGCCGCGGTGCAATGTGGGGCGGCGTGGCCGACTTCGCTCGGTCGAAACGCGCGTTCGTGCGCAAGGTTCATGCCCATGTCGTCGAGAACGGTCCGATCGTTGCGGGCGAGATCTCCACGCGTACCGAACCGAAAGGAACGTGGTGGGATTGGGATGACGCGAAGCTCGCCCTCGAATATCTGTTCTGGACCGGCGAGCTGACGGCACGCCGCCGGCCGCGCGACTTCGCGCGTCTCTACGACATTCCCGAACGGATGATTCCCGAGAATCACTTGAATGCTCCGACACCCACTGCGAGTGAGGCACAACGTGAACTCGTACTTCGAGCCGTGCGACATCTCGGCGTCGCAACCGCATCTGACATCGGGGACTATCACCACCTCAAACAAACCGTGGTGAAACCGGCTATCGCGTCGTTGGTCGAGGCCGGCGAGTTGCTTGCCGTGAAGGTCGACGGTTGGTCGATGCCCGCGTACATGCACTCATCCACTCGCGTTCCTCCGACCAGTCATCCGGCCCTTCGATCACGCGCACTGCTCTCGCCGTTCGATTCACTCGTCTGGTGTCGACCGCGCATCGAACGCCTCTTCGATTTCAACTATCGCATCGAGATCTACACACCTGCGCCGAAGCGAGTTTTTGGTTACTACGTTTTGCCATTCCTGATGGACGGGGAATTGGTCGGTCGGTTCGACCTCAAGGCCGACCGGCACGCCTCGAGCTTGCGTGTTCAAGCGAGCCATATAGAAGAGGTGCAAGTGCGGCAATCGGGCCTGGTCGCATCGGCGGCCGCCGACGAACTGCGCTTGATGGCAAACTGGTTGGGACTTGAACGAATCGTCGTCGAGCAGAAGGGCTCGCTCGCGAAGGCCGTGAAAGGCTCGCTAGCGTGAAACACATGTCGCCGTTGATCGCCGTTGCGGGTCGCACCGCCGTTGCGGGCCGCGTGTCGCGCGATTCGGTCGCATTTGCCGGCCGTCGCTACATGGAATCCGTTCTTCGTGGCGGTGGCGAGCCGGTTGTGGTGGCCCCTCAGCGCATCACTGCCGAAGTCGCACGCGATCTCATCGGGCGTTTCGACGGGTTGCTCCTCATGGGTGGGCCCGATGTCGATCCCGAGCTGTACGGCGAGGAACCGCATTCGGCCGTTTATGGTGTCGATCGCTTCCAAGACGATTTTGAAATCGGATTGCTCCACGCCGCGCTCGAGGTGGGTGTTCCTGTGCTTGCCGTGTGCCGCGGAATTCAACTCGTCAACGTTGCGCTCGGCGGTTCGTTGATTCAACACATCGACGAAGCCAATGGCCCGCAACACCGACCGGGCGGATTCCCTGCAGGCGCCGAGTTCGCCGTGCACGATGTGACGATCCAAGAAGGTTCGCAGATGCACAAGGCGCTCGGCACCACACAGATTTCGGGTGCGTCGTTCCATCATCAAGGACTCGCTCGGTTGGCCGATGGTTTGATTCCCGTTGGTTGGTCGTCGGATGGTTTGGTTGAAGCCGTCGAACATCCCGAACGTTGGCTACTTGGCGTGCAGTGGCACCCCGAAGACACGGCCCACGAAGACCCGCCGCATCAGTCGCTGTACAACGCGTTTGTCAGGGCTGCGTCGGCATTCAACTCCGGTTCGGTGAGCGCCCAGCGGAATGCGCGGGTCACCAACTCGCCGAGCGGCTGACCAATCAGCACATCGGCAACGGGCAAATAGGGCAACCGCAACTGCGCGCGCGCCCAACCGGGAAGCGTGGCAACGGCGGCCGTTGAAATGGCCGCGTATCCCAAACGTGCGGCAGGCGGTAGCGGAGGAGTGAGAACGAGGTAGCGCGCGGCGTCGCGTGCCACTTTGGTTGACTTCAACTCGGGACGGAACGTGCGCAGTTGATCGCGCAATGCGCGTTCGCTGGTGGGCGGAGCGGGAACTCCGAGAGCCCTTGCGACACGAGCCGTCTCGGCAACGTATGCATCGCGACCGTGCTGGTCGAGTGGGTCGCTACCGAACTTCTGGTGAGCGGCGAGAAAACTGTCGACCTCGGCCACGTGCACCCACCGCAGAAGATGAGGATCATTCGCCGAATATGCATGACCATCGCTGGTTGTTCCCTTGACGCGATCGTGCACGGCGCGAACACGGTCAACCGCCCGCTGCGCCGTCACCTCTGAACCGAAGGTGGTTGCGGCAAGAAAGTCGGCGGTACGTTGCAGACGACCCCACGGATCGTTGCGGTAGTCGGAGTGTTCGGCGACCCCTGCCATTGCCAGCGGATGAAGCGACTGAAGAAGCAGGGCACGCAAGCCACCGATGAACATCGACGCATCACCGTGAACGCGCTGGATGGCGCTGTCTTCCCCGAACCAGCGCGGACCCGGTTCGCTGACCATCTGGGTCATCCGTTCGTGGGCGTCGGGGCCGGCGATACGCCCGCGCACGGCATCGCCGAGTGATCGACGGAGCTCTTCGATGCGGGGGGCGAGGGTCACCACGCCCACATCGTGCCAGCGTACGCTTCGTTCATGTCGTCTCCAGCCGAAGAAAAGGTCGGATCTACCCGTTGGCTCGTGAAGGCCGTCACGATTTTCTGGGTCGGCTTCCTCGTGATGGTTGCAGCAAGGTATTCGTTCCATCGGCTCACGAACCTCCTCCTTCTTCTTCTCGTCTCGATCTTCCTGTCGCTCGCCATCGAACCGGGAGTCAATCGATTGGAAGGTCGCGGTTGGCGCCGTGGACGCGCAACCATCTCGATTCTCCTGTCAGTCGTGATCGGAGCGATTGCGATCATGTCGTTGTTCGGCACATTGGTTGCGAACCAGATGGTCGACTTGTTGCGCAACAGCGAGCACTACGTGAACGAGACGGTGAAGTTCGTCAATGACACCTTCAGCGCGAACATCGACCCGAAGGAAGTGAACGACAAGATCGCCGATCCGAACGGGCCGGTTCAACGGTTCATCAATGCGCAACAAGACAAAGTCGTCAGCGTTTCGGTGAAGGCACTCGGGTTTCTCTTGCAGGCGTTCTCCGTCTTGTTGTTCACGTTCTACTTCGTCGCCGACGGACCGAAGTGGCGACGGATCATTTGTTCGCGTCTCGCACCCGACCGACAATTGAAAGTTCTCAACGGATGGGAGATCGCCGTCGACAAGACCGGCGGCTACCTCTATTCACGGGCGTTGCTCGCGCTGATCTCGAGCTTCTTCCACTGGATCGCATTCCAGGCGATCGGCACACCCGCACCAATCGCAATGGCAATCTGGGTCGGACTCGTTTCGCAATTCCTTCCCGTCATCGGAACCTACGTTGCCGGCGTGCTACCGCTGTTGCTGAGCTTCATCAACAAGCCTGCCTCGGCGATCTTCGTCGCCGGCTTCATCATCATTTACCAGCAACTCGAGAACTATCTCTTCGCACCGCGCATCACCGCGCGAACGATGGATCTGCATCCGGCACTGGCATTTGGTTCGGCGATCGCCGGCGCGGCCGTGCTCGGCCCGGTCGGCGCGATCCTGGCTTTGCCGGGTGCAGCGATGATTCAGGCAATCGCAAGCCAGTCCGGCACGCGACACGATGTGGTCGAAAGTCCGTTGACTGCAGTGGTTGCGCAAGCCGAGAAGAAGAAACGTCGGCGCAAGCCGACCAAGTAGCGAACAATGGGAGGAATTCCTTTCGTCGAGCCGCTTGACAACGTGGTCTACGGGCGTGTCGATTGTCTGTCACCACTCGTCTCGCGGGTGATCGCCAACAATCCGTCGAAGTTCACTTACCGCGGAACGGGCACTTACATCATCGGGCGCAACAGGGTCGTGGTGATCGACCCGGGTCCGGACCTGGCGAGTCATCGTGATGCATTGGATGAGGCGCTGAAAAATTCAGTGGTCGTCGGCATCGTGGTGACGCATTGCCATTCCGACCACGTGCCTCTCGCGTCGTGGCTGTCGGAAAAGACCGGCGCACCAACGTTTGCGTTCGGCCCGCATCCTCGTCACGAAGTGGCGATTGATGACACGGACGACGACGATGATGACTCCAACGAAGACGGTGATTCCGCCGACGAAACCAAAGAGCACATCGATCATGACTTCGAACCGACGGTACGCGTGTCCGACGGAGAGAAGTTCTTGACGGTGGATGATTGGTCACTGACCGCGGTGCACACGCCGGGTCATACATCGAACCATTTGTGTGTGTATCTCGACGCCGAAAACGTGTTGTTCACCGGCGACCACATCATGGGTTGGAGCACAACCGTCGTGTCGCCACCCGACGGCAACATGAGCGACTACATCGCGTCCGTTCGCAAACTCCTGACGCGCAGTGACGAAGTGCTGTATCCGACACACGGCAATCCGATTCGCCGACCCCGAGAGTTCCTCGATGCGTATCTCGCCCATCGCCTCGAACGCGAAGAACAAATCGTTCATTTGCTGCGCGATCGTGAACGGACAATTCATGAAATGGTCGATGTTCTCTACGTCGATGTTCGCAAGGAACTGCACAAGGCCGCGCGACGCAGCGTGTTGGCTCACATGCACAAACTCGTTGACGACGGGACGGTGGTCACGCGCGACGGCAGCGCGCCGACAGCACGGAGCGTCTACGTACTGAAGTAGGGGAGTCCCCGATTCGCAGAACGGGTGCCAGTAAATTTTTTCCCGTGACCCCCAAGGAAGCACGCCGACACGCCAAGCTCTGGTTGACCCCAGCGGCTGCATTGGTGATGTTCATTGCCGGCGCGGCGATGGTTGTTGGGCGGGGGAACGACGACGCAGGCGCATCGCAGCAAACAACCATCCCGACTTCCTCGATCCCCGCAACAACTGCGCCGGCCGTCACGACAACGTTGCCGCCCGAAACGACGACAACCTTGGCCCCTGAAACCACGACCACTCTGCCGGTCGAAACAACAACAACGACGATCGTCTACAACCACGACAACCCGCGGCCACTTCCCGAGAAATCGGGCAAGGGTAAGCGCGTCATTTTCCAGAACAGCCTGAACTGGGTCTGGATCGTCAACGAGAACGAAGAGGTTGTCCTGTCAGTTCCGGTTTCGGGGCGCGAAGGTGTGCCGAAACCGCGCAAGTACGCGGTGATGTCGAAGAGCGAGTTCTCGCAAAGCATCTTCTACCCCGAAATCAAGATGAAGTGGTCGGTGCGCTTTGCAATCAGCCCGAACGGCAAGAACACCATTTCTTTCCATTCGATTCCCGTGTGCGCCTGGACCGGCGGCCACTGCAACACGCTCGGCCCGATGCAGACACCCGAGCAATTGGGCACGTTCCAAAGCGGCGGTTGCGTGCGCATGCTCGAAGCCGACGTGAAATTCCTCTACGACTTCGTCGAAGTCGGCACGCCGGTCATCGTTCTGCCGTAGGTCGAGCCGCCTACCTCGCCCACCGCTGGCGAGCACGGCTAATTTTTCGGAACGAAGGGGGAGCGATGTCGTTGAATCTCGCACGAATCGGGGAATTTTGGGCGCGCTGGCGGCCCGAGGAACTGGCGATCAAATACGCCGGACGCGAAACCACGTGGCGCGATCTTGACCGCGAAACGACGGAACTCGCCGCAGGTCTCGCCGCGAAAGGGATCGGGCGCGGCGACCGCATCGGGCTTCTTCTCACGAACTGTCTCGAGTGGTGCGAACTCACGATGGCGGCATGGAAACTCGGCGCAGTCACGGTGCCGATCAACACGCGATTCACGCCCGCCGAAGTCAAGTTCGTCGTCGCGAACGCCGGAGCAAAGCTGTTGTTCACGAACGCCGGCCTTGCCGAGGCAGCTGCAACGGTCGAAAAAGCGGAAGTGATCAAGGTCGAGGACCTCGCGTCGTTGTACGTGAAAGGTGCCGCGCAACTCACCG
>JBEBAF010000085.1:0-8138 GCA_041159045.1 Actinomycetota bacterium | reverse complement strand
GCGACGATGGCCGCCTGTACGCCATCAATCCCGAAGCGGGCTTCTTCGGCGTCGCTCCGGGCACCGGCTACGACACCAACGCCAACGCGATGGAAACGTTGTGGGGCAACTCGCTCTTCACCAACACCGCACTCACGCCCGACGGCGACGTGTGGTGGGAAGGCATGAGCGACGATGCGCCCGCACGCGCCACAGATTGGCGCGGCAACGCATGGACTCCCGAAACGGAAACCCCGGCCGCACACCCGAACGCTCGCTTCACCGCGCCGGCCTCGCAGTGTCCTTCGATCGCCGCTGAATGGGAAGACCCGCGCGGCGTACCGATTTCGGCCATCCTCTTCGGCGGTCGTCGTCGCACCACCGTTCCGCTTGTCACCCAAGCATTCGACTGGGCACACGGCGTGTTCCTCGGTTCGATCATGGCATCGGAAACCACTGCGGCACAGGCCGGAGCCGTTGGCAAGTTGCGCTTCGACCCCATGGCGATGCTCCCCTTCTGTGGCTACAACATGGCCGACTATTTCGGCCACTGGCTGCGCGTCGGTGCGAAGGGCAAGCCCGAGAACCTTCCGCAGATCTTCTTCGTCAACTGGTTCCGCCGCGACGAAGACGGTCGCTTCCTGTGGCCGGGCTACGGCGAGAACAGCCGCGTTCTCAAGTGGGTCTTCGAGCGTGTCGAAGGCAGCGCCAAGGCGGTGGAAACACCGATCGGCTTCCTGCCCACACCGGTCGACCTCGACACCAGCGGCCTCAGCGTCGACCAAGCCGACCTCGCCGAGATTCTTTCGGTCGATGTCAACGGTTGGCGCGAAGCCGTGCCGCAGATTCGCGAGCACTACGCCGCGTTCGGCCCCAAGCTGCCGAACCAGTTGGCCGCTTCACTCGATTCACTCGACAAGGCACTCGCCAACGCCTAACCCTCTCGCTCTTGGGTTCTCGGTGTGTAATTACTCGGAAAACGAGTAATTACACACCGAAAAGCCTTGGTTGAAAAGGCTGGGGGTTATTTGCCGACGAGCATCGCGCGGATGCCGAGGCCCATGAGGAACAAACTCCCGCCGCCGTACAGCAGATACAGGCGACCCTTCAGTTGATTGCGATACGAGTAGATGATCGCCACCGCAATGATGGCGACGAAACCATAGAAAGCATGGAACTGCGGGAACTCGAGTTTGTATTTGTTGACCAGTGCGACACCTAGTGCCACCTGGACGAATACTGCAACCTCGGCAACCGCAACGAACCACCACAACGCGCGTGTGCGCAACGATTCGATCTTGTGCGCGGCAAGCGACCACACCCCGGCCAGACCATTGCCGATGATCACGAACCATGCCCAGTTCTCGTGGATGTCGCGGATCAGAAGTGCGTTCACGCGGCAAATCTACCGAATGAGCGTGTCGGCTTCATTGCCGATCGACTCGATCGTGAAGCCACCGGCCCGATCGGTGATCACGGTTGTGACCGAACAGTTGTCGAGACTTGCAATCACCATACGATCGTCAGCGGTGGCTGCACCGATGACGACGTTGATCGCGATGAAGTGGCTGAACACGACTGCATCGCTCGGCAGCTCCGCCAACGAGGCAAGCAAGTTGGTGCGATAGTCGGCATAACGAGGTCCGTCGGAGTCGATCACCTGCTGCCAAGTTCCCGCCATCACCTTGCGCAACCAGTCGATACGCGTTTCGAGCGTGTGGCCTTCCGGTGACGGAATTTCCGCCACTCGCGGCTCGATGAGCACATCGCTACCCCACTTGGATGCGAGAGGTCGTGATGTCTCTTGGCACCGACGCAGCGGACTCGAAAGGATTGGCAGCGGACCGAGTGGATGCAATGCATCGCCAACAGCGACGGCTTGTCGATGACCAAGTTCGTCGAGTGCCGGATCCGGATCGACGTTCCAGCCCGCGGCGGCGCGCCCATGACGAACCAAGTGCAGTCGGGCCATCAGAGAAGCCACCCGTCGCGCACGGGCCCAGGGTCGCCGAGTTTGCGATACCACTCGGATCCGAACGCGGCACGGAACGCCTCGTCGGGCATTTGCGCGAACCATCCGGCATCGGAGATCTGACTCTTGTGCGATTCGATCGCCCGACGCTTCAGATCGACGAACTCGGCGACATCGACGCGGTGCGTCAACTCGGCCTCGGGAAGACCCATTGGATTGCCGTCATCAGCCGGACCGTCAGGGTCGAATCCATCGTCGGGGCCGATGAGGCCGGCTTCGCGCGCGATGTCTTGCATACGCCGCATCGCGTCGCGATTCATCGTTGCCTCGAAGACGTGCGCAACGCCGACGATTTCTGCGGCACGGTGCCCCACTCGGTGAACTTGGATGTGATCGGGGTGGCCGTAATTGCCATGCCAGTCGTACACCGTGAGGACTGATGCGTCGTGCTTGCGGAGAATGGCTGCCAAACGTTCGGCAGCTTCATCGATGGACGCACCGATGAACGCTCCGTCGTGGCCGTTTTGTTCCCACCCCGTCATTCCGCTGTCGCGATAGCCGAGCCATTCGAGGTGGGTGACCCCGAGAACGGCACACGACTGCTCGGTTTCGCGACGGCGGCGATCAGCGAGCGTTTCCCCCGGGGCAAGATCGGCAGGCACTTCGCCGTGTTCTCCACCCGTTGCAACGACCAGAACGACCGTGTGCCCGTCACGCGCAGCGCGCACCATGGTTCCCCCTGTGGCAATCGCCTCGTCGTCGGGATGGGCGTGGAAAAAGACGAGAGTTGCCATCAGGCTTGCTTCACGGCGCCGGACTCGAGCAGCGCGGCGATGCGTGAAGCATCGAATCCACAACGTTCGAGCACTTCACGCGAATGCTGGCCGGCATGCGCCGGGGCGAGCGTGAGCTCGCTGGCGGTGCGCGAGAATCGCGGCGCAGGTGCCGGCTGTGTGACGCCGTGATGATTGACGAACGTCGACCGCTGAACATTGTGAGGATGCTTCGCCGCCTCGCTCATCGTGAGTACCGGGGCAAAACACACGTCGGTGGCTTCCATGAGTTCGCACCATTCGGCCTGGGTCTTGCCGAGGAAAACCTCGGTCAGGCGCGACTTGAGATGGGGCCATTGCTTGCGGTCCATCTGCTTGGCGAATTCAGGGTCATCGGACAGTCCCGTGAGGCGCATCAACTCGGAGTAGAACTGTGGCTCGATCGACCCCAACGAGACGTACTTGCCGTCCTTGCAGCGGTAAACGTCGTAGAAGTGCGCACCGGTGTCGAGGAGATTCGTTCCCGGAGCGTTCTCGTCGAACATTCCGACGTTCTTCATTGCCCAGAACATGGTCATGAGGATCGCAGTGCCATCGACCATCGCGGTGTCAACCACCTGACCCTTGCCGCTCTTCTGCGCCTCGAGCAACGCGGCGACGACACCGAGTGCGAGGAACATTCCACCACCGCCGAAGTCGCCGACCATGTTCAACGGCGGCGTGGGCATGCCATCGACGCGACCGAAATGCGCAAGTGCACCGGCCAATGCGATGTAGTTGATGTCGTGACCGGCGGCCTGACCGTACATACCGTCTTGACCCCAACCCGTCATTCGCCCGAAGACGACGCGCGGGTTGCGCGCAAGGCAGACGTCGGGTCCGACACCGAGTCGTTCCATCACTCCGGGGCGGAAGCCCTCGATGATTGCATCGGCCGATTCGACAAGCGTGAGCAGCGCCTCGACGCCTTCGGCCTGCTTCAGATCGATCGCGATGTTGCGTCGTCCGCGCAAGAGGATGTCGTAATGCGGCGAATCAGAAAGTGGACCACGAACCGATTGGGCGCGCTCGACACGAATTACCTCGGCTCCGAGATCGGACAGCAACATCGCAGCGAACGGTCCGGGGCCGATTCCTGCGATCTCGATGATGCGATAACCATTCAATGGTCCGGCCATGGGAGTCTCCTGACGTGCGTTAGTTGGCTGAAGAAATGTGCGAAATGATCGATCGGGTGATGGTTGGCCACAGTGGCCGCGGCAGGTCGTGCCCCATGTCGTCGATCAATTCGAGTTTGGCGTTGGGAATCAATTCGGCCGCGCGAATACCGCCGCTCGGTGAAATCAATGTGTCGTCGTTGCCATGGATCACGAGCGCCGGCACGCGGAGCCCTTTGAGCCCATCGGTACGGCGTCCGCTGGCGTAGATGGCGGCCAATTGACGTGGAGCGCCCTCGGGATAGAAGGAGCGATCGAACGCAGCTGCTGCATCGATACGGTTCTGTTCGGCATTCCGATATTTCTTCGACTGCCAGACCATCCACGTTGCCGATGACTCGATGTACGCCGCACGATCGGTGGGCGGAGCCGCGACCAACGCTTCCATCGCTTCGGGCAAGGGCTGGCCGTATTCGGGTTCGCCGGAGTTGGACATGATCGACGTCAGTGACAAGACGCGTTCGGGGTGTTCGATTGCCATGACCTGAACGATCATCCCGCCCATCGACGCACCAACGACGTGGGCCTTATCGACATTCAGAGCGTCGAGCAATCCGACGGCGTCGGCTGCCATGTCGGAGAGGTTGTACGGAACAGCCGGGATCGGGTCTTCCATCAAGGCGGCGTGAATCACGCGGTTGGTGTCGACATCTTGGCCATCGAGCTTCGTGCTGAGGCCACAATCGCGGTTGTCGAAGCGCACGACATGGAAGCCCGCGTCGGCGATGATGCGACAGAAATCGGCCGACCACATGAGCATCTGCGCGGTGAAGCCCGCCACCAGCAGAACGGTGGGATCGCTCGAAGAACCGAAGGATTCGTATTCGATCGAGATGCCCGTGGATACGGCGGTTTGCGACATTCGGCAAGTCTCCCCGACCGCAACGACGTTGGTCAAACGATCAGCCGCGACGGGCCGACCGAGACAAGTCGGGGGTCTCCCACTTGGCTTCGTCGGGCATGACCGTTCTGCCCGGCGCCACCAGTGCGTCGATCCGATCGAGCACGTCGGTCGAAAGTTTCACGGTTTCGGCGCCAAACAGCGACGTGAGATGACTCATGATGCGGGGCCCGATGATGGCAGAGGTGACCGCGGGGTGGTGCAAGACCCATGCCAAGGCCAAGTGCGCCAGTGGGATTCCCACCTCGTCGGCGATGACGACGAGCTTTTCGACGATGTCCATCTTCTGGGCATTCGCCGGGTCGGAGACGTCGTAGCGAGCAGGCGCGCGAGCAGCACGGCCTTCGGTGCGTTGACCCACGCCGATGCGGTACGTGCCCGACAGCCATCCACCATTCAGGGGACTCCACACGAGCGTGCCCATGTTCAAACGGCGACATGTTGGCAAAAGATCGCGTTCGATCCAACGAACGAAGATGCTGTACGGCGGCTGCTCGGTACTGAACGGAATCAAGTTGTTCCTGTCGGCAGCCCATGCGGCCTGAACGAGATGTTCAGCGGGAAACGTGGAACATCCGAACGCGCGAATCTTGCCTTGGTGAACCAGGTCGTTCAGTGCCGACAGTGACTCTTCGATCGGCACGTTCGGGTCGGGACGATGCAGTTGATACAGATCGATCCAGTCGGTTCCGAGACGACGAAGGCTGTCGTCACACGACTTGATGATGTGCCGTCGGCTGTTGCCCCACGTGTTCGGTACACGATCGGTCGAGAAAGGGCCGGCATCGATCGGAAAATGACACTTCGTTGCAAGGATGACACCGTCGCGTCGCGCTCCGCGAAGGGCCTTTCCGGTGATGACTTCACTCTCTCCCGCCGAGTACACATCGGCCGTGTCGACGAAGTTGATGCCATAGTCGAGTGCTTCGTGAACGATCTTCACGCAGTCGTCGTGGTCGGTGTTTCCCCATGCCCCGAACATCATGTTGCCAAGACAAATGGGCGAAACGAGCATGCCGGTGCGGCCGAGCGGGCGATATTCCATGGACTGAAACTAGAGGATCATGAAACGAGATCGCGCAACTGAAGCGCAAGACGTTCACGCGCGCCGTCGGTTCGCACACCCCACCAGAACAGATCGCGACCGTCAACGATGCGGACATCATCGACGCCGACGAGGTCTCGCACCTCGGCGACGTGTCGCTCGGCGAATGCATATGGCTCGGTTGGCAGCAGCACCACGTCGACGTCGAGTTCCCGGAGCTCGTCGGGCGCAACCTCGGGATACGTGGTCGCCGACAGAGAATGCGAAATGCCGACTCCGATGGATGACAACAGCGACGCTCCGTACGTTGACGAATTGAAGGTCATCCACGGGCGCCGCCAAATCGGCACGAACGCCCGCACCCCAATCGGCCTTGACTGCACAACTTCGGGTGACCAATCCGACCCCACGAGTTCGGCAAGCCGCGCCGTTTCCTTCGCAGCATCGTCGAGCGAAGTGACGTGAAGATCGACAACCCGAACGCCTCTCGCAACCAATTCTTCGGCATCTTCGCGACGATTCTCTTCTCGATCCACAACGACAAGATCGGGTGCGAGCTCGACGATGGCTCCGACGTGAGGATCTTTCGTTCCACCAACATGGCGAAGCTGAGGTTGCTC
This sequence comes from Actinomycetota bacterium, assembly GCA_041159045.1. Classification (GTDB taxonomy): domain Bacteria; phylum Actinomycetota; class Acidimicrobiia; order Acidimicrobiales; family Ilumatobacteraceae; genus F1-20-MAGs119. The sequence continues at coordinate 1,631 of JBEBAF010000085.1, read as the reverse complement.
GCAGAACCGCGTGCAGGCAACCGGTTCCACGCCCCACGCAAGCAACGTTTCGGTGACGCTGGGTACGAGGCTGACAATGCGCATACGACGGGAATCAACCGCCGAGAAGGCGGCGCTTCTCGCGCTCGAACTCTTCAGGAGTGAGCGAACCTCTGTGCAAGAGGCCCTCGAGTTTTTCAAGCTGCGTTGCTACGTCGGACTGCGCACCCTGCACCCAACCCGCTCGCATATCGATGCGACGCTGGACGTGATTGAGGAGAATCTTCTTCACTTCCTGTGGACGTTGAATGTCGCTGAACTTCTGCTGGCCGTCTTGTCCACCCGATTCGATGAGCAGGTCACCGGCGCCGAGCAATCTTTCAATGATCGTTTGATTGAAGTTCACGTTGTTCACACGTTCGAGCGGGATTTCGATTCCCTTCTTCGATACGAGACCTTGCTGGTAGATGACCCGCGATGTGGTGATCGCAAAATTCGTGAATCGCCACTGCAGATATTCCCAGCCGACCCACACGGCCGCCAGCGCGACCACAACCGCCAAGGATTTCGGCACCCATGCCCAGAAGCCGCCGTCGATTTTCGACGATCCGTACGCCCATGCGACCACCGCAACCAGAGCCGCCCCACCCGACTGGGCGAAGTACCACCAATGCGGATGCAGGTCGAGGATCAACTCCTCGTTTTCGTTGAGTTGATTGGGCGACAACGGCATACGACCACCTTATTACTAGCGTGACGCCCATGACCGCGGCTTCTCTCCTCTTTGCGCTCGACGCCGAGCAGCGCGCCGCCGTCACCGCGCCGGCCGATGCGGTCATCGTGCTCGCCGGAGCCGGATCAGGAAAAACCACGGTCCTCACACGTCGCATCGGCTACCGAATCGACGACGGCACGGCCGATGCCGAGCACACGCTTGCCATCACTTTCACGCGTGAAGCTGCGGCACAGCTCAAGCGACGGTCACCTACGGGCATACACACCGGAACGTTTCATGCGGTTGCCTTCGCTCTCTTGAGGCAACGGCTCACCGATCTCAACAAGCCTGTCCCTTCGGTTCTCACCAATCGCTTCGGAATGATGAACGAGGCTTCGCGCAGCGTTCGGTCTCGCGTTCCCATCGGCGAGGCCCTCACCGAGTACGAGTGGATGCAGGCACGAGCGCTTTCCATCGACGCATACTCCGATGCGGCAACAGCGGCACGCCGACCGCAGTCCTCCGGCGCGGAACTCTCCAAACTCTTTGCCGAATACGAAAGGCTGAAGAAGGCACGCGGCGTTCTCGACCTCGGTGATCTCTTGGCCCGAGCCACCGACGAAATCAAGCGCTCGGTCGATTACCGAGGAACCGTGCACTGGCGCTTCCGACACTTGTTGGTCGACGAAGCCCAAGACATGAACCCTCAGCAATTCGCCTTCTTCGAGGCACTGCGTGGCGGGCGACGCGATGTGTTCATCGTCGGCGACCCACTGCAGGCCATTTACGGCTGGAACGGCGCCGACCCAACCTTGTTCGACACCATGCCGACCACGCTCGGCGGAGCAACGGTCGTGCACCTCCGCAACAACTATCGATGTTCACCGGTCATCGTCGCCGCGGGCCTCGACATTCTCAATGCGAACGGCATCCGCGC
>JBEBAF010000084.1:0-4080 GCA_041159045.1 Actinomycetota bacterium | reverse complement strand
CATCCTTGCCTTCGCGCACCGTGTTGGCCTTGCCCAGCGGAACGCGGTAGTCACCGGCCGGAACGTCGCCTGCGTACGCGGGGTCCCAGTACATCAACATCGGCTCGACGAACAGCACGGGGTCGGCGTCGAAGATCGAACTGATGAGCAGACCCTTTGCATCGGCAGGGTTCGACGGAATGACGACCTTCATGCCCGGTGAGTGAACGGCGAACGCCTCGAGAAGCTCCGAGTGCTGCGCGCCGAAGCCGCGGCCCGCACCGGCGCTGGTACGGATGACCATCGGAACGGTGGTTTGGCCACCCGACATGTAGCGGATCTTCGCGGCGTGGTTCGTGATCTGATCGAGACACACACCGATGAAGTCCATGATCATGATTTCGGCGACGGGCTTGTACCCGGCAATCGCCGCACCAACGGCGGCGCCGATGATGGCCTGTTCCGAAATCGGGGTCTTGCGAACACGGTCGGTGCCGTACTTCGTGGAGAGGCCCTTGGTGATCTTGTACACGCCACCGGAGGGCTCGGCGATGTCTTCACCGAGAAGGAAGACCTTGTCATCAAGGCCCATTGCGACGTCCATGGCCTCGTTGAGGGCCATGCCCATCGGCATGATGCGGGGTTCAGTCGTTGTCATCGTGCATCCCTCACTTGATGATTTCTTCGTAGACGTCGGTGTACAGCTCGTCGAGCGGTGGCTCGGGGCTGTTCATTGCGAACTCGACTGCATCGTCGACCAGCGCCTTGATCTGGTCTTCGATTTCGGCGAGCTGCGCCTCGTTGGCGTGGCCGTTGTCGAGCAGCCATGCACGGAAGGCCGGCAGCGGGTCGGCGGCCATTGCTGCCTTGCGCTCTTCCTTCGGCATGTACTCCATCGCATCGCCCATTAGGTGTCCCCAGAAGCGGTACGTGCGGGCTTCGATCAGCGTGGGGCCCTCACCTGCGCGAGCGCGGGCGATTGCCTCGCCGGCAACCTTCCACATCGCGACGGGGTCGTTGCCATTGACGGTGACACCGGGCATGCCGTACGACGCTGCACGCTCGGAGATGTATTCGACTCCGGTCGACATCGCCATCGGCGTGTGTTCGCCGTAGAGGTTGTTCTGACACACGAAGATGACCGGCAACTTCCAAACGGCAGCCATGTTGAGGCCTTCGTGGAACGCGCCGATGTTCGAAGCACCGTCACCGAAGTTCACAACCGTGACCTGGTCGGTGCCCGACAACTTCGCGGCGATACCGAATCCGTTGGCGATGGGAATTCCCGCACCCACAATGCCGGTGGTGACCATGAGTCCCGAAGCCGGATGCGTGACGTGCATCGGGCCGCCCTTGCCCTTGCAAGTGCCCGTACCGCGACCGAGGAACTCGGCCCACAGTTCGCGCATCGGAACACCCTTGGCGATGTGGTCGTGAAGACCGCGGTAGATGGTGACGACGTAGTCGTCGGGACGCAGGTGCACCGCATAGCCGGCGCTGATGCACTCTTGGCCGCGGGGCGAGTAGTAGATCAGCTGGACCTGACCGCTGGTCAACATCGCGCGGAAACGCTCGTCGGCGGTCTTGATCTTCTGCTGGATTTCGAACATCCGGAGGAGCGCGTCGCGATCCGGTGCATCGGGGCGGTTCGTGGTTGCCATAGGCACCTTTCCTATCAGAAACCGCCCTGCCCGCTATGGGTCGGGCTGGTCAGCGAGCGAGAAGGCGGCGCAGATGTGCGGTCAATTCGACCGGTTTGTCACCCTGAATGCTGTGACCGGCATCGTTGATGACGACCACCTCGGCATCGGGCTTGCGGCGCACGAGTTCGGCCACGTCTGCATCGTCGACAACGGGCGAAACGGCCCCGCGGAACAACGTGAGCGGGCACGAAATGGACGACACGATGTCCCACAATTCATTCAGTGCGGCCGACTGCACAGGCTCGGTGTTTGCGCCGGCGTCGCGCACGTGACTGCGGCGGTCGTAGCGCCACTGCCACGAGCCGTCATCGAGTTGTTTCGCGTTGTGGAGAATTCCCCTGCGCAACGACGTCACCGTTCGTGTGGGGTTGTGTTCGATGGTCCGCTTCAAGAGGTCGTCGAACGAGGCAAAGCTCTGCGGCCCGTTGACGAAATCGAGAACTGCCTTTGCTTTTGCTCCGGTGACGCCGGGTGTGATGTCGACGAGCGCGAGACGACGAACGAGCGCCGGCGCCCGACCGGCGAGAGCGAGCGACGTGAGTCCACCAAGCGACATACCGACCACGAGTTCGGCGTTCGGTGCGTTGGCGACGATGACCTCGGCGATGTCGTCGGCCATCGATGCCGGTGAATACGCGGCATCTTCGCGCCAATCGGAATGACCATGCCCGGGCAGATCGACAGCGAGCAACGGTTCGTCGAGTCCGAGGGCAACCGTGTCCCATGTATGGGCGTTCTGTGACCCACCGTGCACCAGCACGACACGTGGTTCTGCATTCCCCCAACGCAGAAAGCTGACATTGCGACCGTCATGAACCCTGTGGGTGCCGCGGGCAACGACGGGTTCGGACGACACACCAAGTTCGTATTCGGCGATGTTCTCGTGGAAGAGTCCGAACTCGTCGTAGTGCACACGTTCGGTCATGTCATCCCCCGATGCTCGTTCCCGGCGCGACGGTGGTCGACTGTTCCGTCGCCGCGGGAACCGTGGTTGTTTGGCGAGATTTCTTCGGACCCGTCGTGGTTGTTTCAGAGACTGACGTCGTCGTGTCGGCAACCGAGGTGGTCGTGGTCTTGTCGGGTTCCGACGTTGTGGTGGTGTAGTTCGGATCCGGACGATCGGCCGGCGGCAATGGCGCCCCGTACTCTTCGGGCTGTTTCATCCCGTCGAACACGTAAACGCGGTCTCCGTAAGCAACAAGCGAAGGAAAATATTCGGAGATGAACATCGGGATTCGCACGCAACCGTGTGATGCGGGGCGAATCGGAACCTGAGCTGCACCGTGCACCGCAATACCGCCATTGAAGTACACTGGGTTCCACATCGTGCCGAGCTTGCTCTGTCGTGTGCCCGGCTTGCGGTTGTAGAAGTAGAAGAGGCCGCCGGGAGTGATTGCCCGACCGCAGATGCCCTTCGTGATGGCCTCTTTGCCGTTCAGGTTTCCCTGCTCGCCCGGGTCGATGGTCACCGCCTCGCACCAGTCTTCGCCCGTACCGGTGGAGATGTGCGTGATCAAGACCGGCTTGGTGATGCCTGCGTCGTCGCGCTTGAACACCACGAGCACTTGTTCGGGCAGGTACACCTCGACGTGCGTTGCGGTTTGCGCATCGGGTCGACGCGGAACGATCAAGTTGTCGCGCTGCGCGACTTCCCACATTTCAGGAGTGAATTTGTCCTTGACCCCCGAAATCGGAATCTTCATGACCAACTTTTGGAACGCCCACACGGCCTGAAGTGTTTGGTAACCGAAGTCGCCGTCGATGAGGTTCGGGTCGAATCCGATGTCCTTCAATCTCTGCTGGACCATCTTGACGTCGTCGCCAACGCTGTCGAGCACGAGCGTGCGTGCGAGCGGAACGAAAGGCTTGGTCGTCGTCGGGGCACCCGAGGTAGTGGTGGTCGAACCCGACGACGAATCATTGCGGCCGGCAAACGCGATGGACACCACGACGAGGAGAACGGCGGCAGCGAAGATCGCGGGGCGCCACCGTCGGATCGGTGAGTGCTGAGGATGGTGAGCTGCGTGTGCCATGTCGACGTGCCGCCGCAGAACGGCGAAGGTCGCCGCGCCGCGGATCAGGCTTGAAGGCTACGAAGTTCCTTGCGCAGTGAGAACATCTCGCGCAGGATCTTGCGGATGACCGCCGGGGAACTGAGCGTTGACACCCCACGGGTTCGCGGAAAGTAGTCGACACCGAACTGGATGACGTTCTTTCCCAGGTTCTTCGCACGAATCACGAGTTCGGCGTCGATGAACGAGCCTTCGCTCTTCAATTCGAATTCGCGGAACAATGACCCGCGGCACAGCTTGAAGGCGAAGTTGATGTCGCGCATCTTGACACCAAAAAACAAACGAACGAGACCGTTGTAGAAAGCCGAATACACGGTGCGGACGTA
>JBEBAF010000083.1:0-7117 GCA_041159045.1 Actinomycetota bacterium | reverse complement strand
GCAGGCAACTTCAGGAACGGCATCGAGCCAGACTCGATCTTGCCTTCGAATGCGCCGATCGTGATTGACGCACGCGAGAACGGAATGAACAGGCCGACGGGATCGGAAGCACCGATCGCGAACTGCGGCGAGCCCCACGACTCGGGGCCGGTGAACGTTGCCGAACGAATCGTCAGGCCCGCGGCGCTCACGGAACCGCTTGCACCTGAAACGGTGAGATAACCGCCGAGCGTGAAACCTGCGTTGTCGAACGAAACCTTCGACTTCTCCGTGCACGCCGCCGAGTCGACCGTGAACTGCGACAAGTTGAGGCTGCCCAGTCCGATCGAGTTGATTGTTGCATCGAGCTTCGCGAGTGTCTTCGAGGAAACGGCCTCGACGAAGTCACACAGTGGAGCCGGTGCGCCGCTCGGAACCATCTGCAAAGTGACCTGGTCTGAAGCTGAATTGCCCGAAGCGTCGGTGACGGTCACCGCAATGACGGCGGTGCCAACGGCAGCCGATGCGGAAATCGACAATGCCGACGTGTCGGCACCGTTCAACACGAGAGCGGGACCGGAGATTTGGGTCCATGCGTAGGTGATCGTTCCGCTACCGGCAGCGCTTGCGTTGAGGCTGATGGCCTTTGCCGTGTCTGCGGCAATCGGACCGTCACCTTCGGTGATCGTTGCGGATACGGCAGGATCACCACCGGTGCCGACCACGACCGTGATGACATCGCTGCCACTTTGACCGCGCGCATCGGTTGCAACGACACGAATGCTGAGCGTCACGTTCGCGGACGGCGCCGTGAAAGCGAGTGTTGCAGCATTGGTTGCGGCTGAACCGAGTGCCGAGGGAGTCGTTCCGGCTGCCTGCGACCATGCATACGCGATGGATCCAACGCCGGATGCCAAAGCGGTCAGCGAAACGCTTGCGCCTTGCGCAACCGTCACGGTTGAGCCGCCGAGGACGTTTCCATTCACCGAAACCGCAGCATTAGCGCTTGTGGTGAAGTCGACGTCGCCCGTGCCCGAGGTCGGTGCGGTGGCCGAAAATGCGCGAGTGCTCGACGACGTTTGGGTTGGCACGCGACGCAAAACCGAAGAACCGGCACCACTCGCCTTCTTACCTGTCGGGCCGGTGGCAGTTGGCAAGGGCTGCACACGCACAGACGTGCGGGCAGAGAACGATGTGCCGGACTCGTCTGTCGCCGTGGCTTCGAAGACGAGTGTTGTCTCGCTCGTCACGGTTGGCGCCAGCAGACTGGCCGACGGACCGGTGGGTGCGGTGTTGTTCGCCCACTTTGCGATCGGCGCAGGCGACTTGCATTCGCCCTTCGAAGCGGCAACATCGGCTTGCGTGGTGCAGAGCTGCTTCCACACAAATTGCGCACCGTCAGCATTGCCGACGGTGGTGAGAAGAATGCTCGATGGTTCAACTTTGCCGGTTGCATTCACGATTCTGTCGACGATCACTGCCGGCCCCTGAATGGTGAAGTTCAACGGGGCGCGAAGATCGACCGTGAGCTCGGAGGTATGGCTTGTCGGTTGGCCGTAGATGTTCGAGACGATTGATGTCGCTTGGAGCACCATCGTCTTGGCGGACTTGTCATTCGACGTGTAATCGACGGCTACGGGTGCGGTTTGCTCGCCAACTTTCAGCGAGGTCTTGCGCGAACATGCGATGTATCCGGAGGCGATGAATCCGCCGACGACGGCACAATTCCATCCTTCGCCCTTCGCGCCGGTCAAACGACCGCCCTTGGTCTTGATGATGAGCGACTGTGCGTTCGAATCGGCGGTGCCATCGTTCTTCACGCTGAATTGAGCCGCAGCCTTTCCACCCGGACGAGGCCCGGCCGGCGCGGTAATGGCTTCCGTCAAAGTGGGCTGCTGCTTCACTACCGAGATGCCCATACCGAAGCGCGCGACGGGTGCGGCCTTGAGACCCGGCAGCGACGCGAACACCGGCCACTCGGGCTTGCTTGTGGGTGCACTCTTGTCGGCTTCGACCGCGAGATTCAGAACAGGGGTTTGGGCCTGCGGACTCAACGGAGAGCCGAGGACCATCTCACAACGGATCGCAGGACCGGTCTTCGCAGTTGCCGCAACCGAAGTCGGAGATCCGACCGCTGCCGCCGGCGCAACGAGCGACTCGGGCAACTTGACATCCGGTTGGGTGCCCTTTCCGGCGATGCAGGTCCACTGACCCGCGACCGCGGCGATCGATTGACTGTCGAGAGACTTCTTGAAATCTTGGTTCTTCGGAGCGTTCTTGCCGGAGAAAATCGCGAAATCGGAAACGAACTGCTCGAGTCGAACGGTCGAACCAGCAGCCAGTGGTGCAGCACCGAGGTTCTGTACCGCAAGCCCGTACCCGACACTGCTACCCACGCGAATTTCGGTCGACGAACCATCGGACTGCGCCGCGTTGGCGCCGCTGCGCGTGAAGACGATGCCCGGCATGGCGGCCGGAGCCGGCTGGAGAACGATCGGCTGACCGGACCGGTTGTTGTCGACCATCTTCGGATCTTCATTCTCGGCCGCGATTGCGCCGATCACTTCCACGGTCCCGCTCTCGGCATCGGCCGGAGCAGACACTTTGAAAGCAACGGTTTCATCGACTCCGTCGAGCACTTCGGGCTTCGAACATACGAGAACTTGAGTGTCGCCTGCCTCGGTCTTGCAGGTCCAGCCTTCAGCGCTGCCATCGGTTTTCTCGATGGTCAGTCCCTTGCGAATGCTCACTGAGAATGCAACGTTTTGCGCGTTGCCGTTTGACGACCGGACGTTTGCGTTGAGAAGCAACGAACCGGGTGCGACCATGCTGGTCTTGCCGTCCGGCGCGACGATCTTCACCACAACGTCGGGCTGCGGCGCAGCGTTGATCTTCGTGGTCACCTCGCCGATGGATTCGAGTTGAGCTCCGTCGCCGGAAACCGTGGTAATCGAATTCACCATCCACGTGAGCGGATCGGGAGTCAATGCGGCGGTCTTCGAGGTGCGTCCTTCAATGATGAGAGCGTCGCTGAAGAAACCCGAGGCGATATCGGCGCCCGCGTGAGTGCACTTCTTCGGTGCGGCAGGGTCGTCACACGTCCAACCATTCCCGGTGATGCTGACATTCGTCAGAGCGAGTTGGGTGGGAACAACGTTCGAAAGCGTCACGGTGCCGGTGATGCTGCGATCGCACACCGGCAGCACGCGGAGCGCAACCTTGAAGCGGCCGCCTGGATAGGTGTTCTGAACACTTTCTCCGTCGACAAAGGTGCACTTCTTCTCGGTCGTGGGGATCGTCGGTTCGTTCGGATTGCGGACCGAACCTTGTGCCGCAAGAGCAAATTCGTCGTTCCCGGTCGCGATGTCGCCCGTCGTGGTCGCGCGCACGAGAATGTTGGGCACGGTCCGATCGAGAGCCTGCAGCCCGGCTGTATCGAACTTGTCGGTCAATGCCTTGCTCTTCGTGCGGTAGTCATTTGTCGGCTCGAATAGTTCGGCATCGGGCCCGTACGAAAGACGCACGTCGGCACGCACACTCGCACCCGAAGGAATCGCGCCGGACTGCACACCCGTGTCGGTCTTTTGCTTCAGGGTGCACGACACTGCGTTGCAATCCCATCCGTAATCGCCGACGATCGACTTGTCGGTCAACTTGGGTTGGATCTCGACCACCTTGACATCGCGAGGCGTCTTCGGAATCGACAGCACGATCGGAGACTTCAAGCCAGCCGGTTCATTACCAATGTTCGCAACCCTGACGATGACGATCGTGTTCAACTTCGTCGTCATCACGCCCGTTTGACGGGCGGACACCATGATGTCCGGGCCAGGCGTCGACGTCCCGAGCGTGGCCGCAGGGAGCGTGCTCGACGGTGCCTGCGACGGCGGAACCTGATCCATGTTGTCGAGTTCAACGCCCGACGGAGCGGGCTCGAGTTGAACATTGGAGAGTCCGGGGATCGTGGTCGGTGGTGTCTGCGCATCGACGGTCGTCGACGTCGGGGAGTCACTCGATGGCTGAGTGGTTGTTGGGTCGTTGGTGGGAGTTGACGACGACGTCGTCGAATCATTCGGCGCGCTTGCGGCAACCGGCGTGATGTCAACGATCGCAAAACCGATCACCGCGGTGACGAGTGCAGCCTTCTTGAAACGGTTCATGTTCATTTCGCACATCCTGTCGACGCGAATCCAGTGAAGGCACGGGCATCACCCGAGCCGGAGAAAATCGGGCGGTATGAAGGCGTGGCGATCACCACGCGATCGATCGCAGCGCGCTGGCGAACAAAGTTTGCCGTCGCGGCATCGGCACCTTTCAGGGCCTTCGAAAGATCATTGAACAGCAACTTCGGACCACCGTTCTGAAGAGCCGAGGTGCAATCTGCCACCGACCAGATCTGGTTCTTCCAGCGCAATTCGCCGATGCCAAGGTCGACGTTGCGACACGTTGCCGCCGTTCCACCCGTGCAGTTGAGAGCCCAGTCGCGTACGGCATTTCCCGTCGCAACCGCACCGGTGTTTGTCGAATCACCGATCAACACCTCGACTCCCCAACCGTTACCGAGGAACTGGCCGACTGCCGTTGCGGTTGGATCAACCCCGCGGATCGACTTGATGCCCGAACCAGCAAAGGTTGTCGCGAGCAAAGCTTTGACGACTTTTTTCGTCGTCGAAGAGAGAAACGCGCAGTTGTCGCACGCAATTCCGCCAACGGTCCACCGCAGCGTCATCGGTGATGAATCACCGACCCATTGCGCCGACGAAACCGTCAGCACACCGGCGGAGTCGGTCGCGTAGGTGGCACTTACGGATTTCGTGGCATTGTTCGAGATCAGCGACTCAGCGGGAAGAGCCGGCCGAGGTGCTCCGTTGACATCGGTGCTCGCCAGATAGGTCGGAGCAAAGTTGCCCGGATCGCTCACCTTCACGACAGCCGGTGTTGAACTTGCAGCCGCGGTTGTGGTGGGCAGCGCATCGTTCTTTGTCCGCTGTTGAATCGTTGTTTCGGATTCACCCGAGTTCGACGAACTGCCGCCACAGCCGACGAGAACAGCTGCGGCCGCAACTGCGGCAATGAATGTTCTCTTGTTCATTTTCATTGTCCTGCCTCACAGTTGTCTTTCACCCAGGTCTGCACTCGTTGCGATGCGGCGTTGGCGTCGGATGTCGCGAACTCTGCGATCAGAGTGTTGAACTTGTCGAGCGTCGGATCGGCACTGATTGCGTCGGCCATTTTTCGCGCACCATCGGCGACTGCCTCCGCGTCGGCTTTGAGATTGCTCGGAGCGTTCGATGCAAGTTCCGCCAGCGTGTCAGCGTTGGTGGAAAGTTTTTCGGCGATCTTCGTCGGATCATCGTCGTCGGCGATGTCAGCACCGCCCTGATTGTCGAGTGCCATCTTGCAAAACGCAGCCCGTGCGGCAGCAACGTCGACCGTGTCAGCAGTCGCCACCACGTTGGTGTCGCTTGTCGACGATTCACCGGATTCAGATTTGGAACCACCGCATGAAGCGAGTCCAACCGCCGCGACGACGGCAACCACAAGAATTCTTCTACCGACTTGACGCATGGCGTTCCAGGCCCCTTCCCCGCTGACCAGAGGACCGTAACCCAGCCACCGAATTTTGACTAGTCAGGTGTCAAAACTTCGTCGTGGCGTCACCACGGCGAAAGGTGACCGCGCTCACCGACCTAAGCAGCGGTGAGTGCGGTCAAACGACTGTCGAGTTCGGCGACGGGCAACTCGCCGAAGGCCAATTCGCGTCGACCAGCGGCATCCTGGAACACCCAAGCAGGCTGCCCCGAGACCCCGAATCCGGCGAAGATCGACCCGTCGGCGTCGCGGACGTTGGTGAACGTCAGCCCATGGCGGTCGATGAAGTCGTTGATTTCGGCCTGGGTGCCGTTCCAGCCGACTCCGACGACGGCGACTTTTCCGGCCCACTTCTTGCTGACCGCCTCGACCGAGGCAGCTGCACCATTACATGTGACTCAATAAGGTGCCCAGAACCAGAAGGCCACGGGTGCGCCGACGTAATGCGCGCCGAAATCACCTGCGGGCGCGGTCGGCTGATTGCTGCTCGCAGCCGAAGTGACTTCGGAAGGAGCAAGAGCAGACGGCGACGCCTGATCTGCGGCGCAGCCCGCCAAGGCCATCGCCACAACCGCGACGACAGCGAAGCGAACGCTGCGCTTCACGAGCCCCGTCGCTGCTGGAGAATCGCGGTGACGATCTTGCCGTCGGCCTTGCCTTTGCTGGCCTTCATGATCGATCCAACCAAAGCACCAGCAGCCTTTTCTTCGCCGGCGCAGTATTTGGCCCACGCATCGGGTTGTGCGGAAATGGCTTGGTCGACGAAGCCTTCGATCTCGGAAGTGTCGAGCGCCTCGAAACCCTTCGCTGCGGCGATTGCGACAGGGTCTCCCCCGCCGGCGGCCAACATGTCGGCAAGAACGACCTTGGCTTGGGTGGCCGTGATCTTGCCTTCCTTCTCCATAGTGGTGAGCGCCGCCAATTCAGCCGCGGGCAACTTCGGCGATTCACCCTCTTCGGCGAATGCCTGCTGCACCCACACCAACGCACGTGCAGCGTCGCCACCCGATGCGGCGACGGACTGAACGTACGCGTCTTGGCCACGTTCAACGACAACCGACACGGCTTCGCCCTCGATGTCGGCACCGGTGAGTGCGGCGAGTGCGTCGCGGCGCGCGGCGGGAAGCACCGGCAACGCGGTACGAACGCGCTCGACCCACTCGGCCGACGGCGCGAGCGGCACGAGGTCGGGCTCGAGGAAGTAGCGGTAGTCGTCGGCATCTTCTTTCGTGCGCAACGTGTGCGTACGGCCATCGTTTTCGTCCCAGTGACGCGTTTCCTGACGGATGCTTCCACCGGTTTCCAGAATGTCGATCTGACGGCGTGCTTCGTATTCGATTGCGCGCCCGAGTGAACGCACCGAGTTCACGTTCTTGATTTCACAGCGTGTGCCCAGTGGATCGCCGTAACGACGCACCGAAACGTTCGCGTCGCAGCGCATCGATCCTTCTTCCATCTTTGCGTCGCTGGCGCCAACGGCAACGAGGATCGCGCGCAATTCGCTGACGTACTGACGCGCCTGCTCGGGAGTACGCACATCGGGCCG
>JBEBAF010000082.1:0-6486 GCA_041159045.1 Actinomycetota bacterium | reverse complement strand
CGATTTCGGTGACTTTCGTCCACTCGAGTGCGGCTGCGTCGCGGCCGTACACGGTGACAACACCCGCCTCGGCGGTTCCACGAACGGCGACGTACGGCGAACCGACAACCATCGTCGTGCCATCGTTCGACATCGCAACGGCCTGACCCGTGCGGTCGGAACCTTGCGCTCCCGCTCGCGTCAACGTGGTGCGCAAGTTGAGCGGCGAACAAGCGCTGAGGGCCAATGCGCCGAGCACACCGATGGCTGTTGCCAGGCGACGTCGGGAATAGCGGGAGGTCTTCTGTGGCATAAGACGCGAGCGTAATTGACGCAATTGAGCGCTTTTCAGGATTCGTCCTCGACGGACCGTACTGGTGTTGGTGGTGGTGTGCATGTTGTCCATGCCATACCGAGCCTTCATGCATCCGCCTGCGGACACTTTTTCGCCCTTTGCTAGACATTTCCCATGCCCGTCCCCATGCCGGTCGCTTTTTTCGGCCACGGAAGCCCGATGAACACCCTCGAACTCAACCGTCACACCGCTGCGTGGCGGGCCTTCGGCGAGATGTTCGCCTCGAAGGACCATGAACGTTCGATGAACGAGGCCGGCTTGTACGCCAAGCCGCGGGCCATTCTCTGCATCTCGGCCCACTGGGCCCCGCTCGCCGGCAGCACCGAGGTTCAGGTTTCGGACAATCCGGAGATGATCCACGACTACATGGGCTTCCCACGCGAGCTCCAGGAATTCCGGTACCCCGTTGCCGGCGCACCCAACGTCGCACTGCGTGTTGCCGACCTGCTGCGTCCCATGTGCGCACCCGCTCCGATCGCACGCACCACGCGCTGGGGTGTCGACCACGGCACATGGTCGGTTCTCGCACACGTGTTCCCCGATGCCGACGTTCCCGTTGCGCAGTTGTCGATCGATCTCAGCCGACCCGCGAAGTGGCACCTCGAAGCAGGTCGCATGCTCGCCGAATTGCGTCTCGAAGGTGTGCTCATCGTCGGATCGGGCAACATCGTGCACAACCTCGGCCGAATGAACATGTCAGCCGGCGACACGCCTGCACCCGAAGCCGCACGCTTCAACGAATACATCGTCGATGCCTTGCGCAACAACGACGAAGAAGCTCTGTGCAACTACGTCAACCACCCCGACGTCCGGTTCGCGGTGCCGACCCCCGAGCACTTCCTTCCTCTCCTCTACGTCGTCGGTGCACGCAACGGGCAATCCGCCGGCATCATCACCGATGGTTACGACTACGGGTCGATTTCGATGACGTCGTTGTTCTATGGCGTCAACAGCGCCAAGCACCAGCCCGTCATCGCTGCGTACTGACGCTTTCGCACCCGATTCCCTAGGGTGTGACCATGGAAATCGAGATGATCGTCGAGATCCCCCAGGGGTCACGCAACAAGTACGAAATGGACCACGACACCGGCGCCATTTGGCTCGACCGAACGTTGTTCACCGCCACGCAGTACCCGCTCGACTACGGATTCTTCCCGCACACACTGGGCGAGGACGGAGATCCTCTCGATGCGCTCATTCTCCTACCGCAGCCCACCTTCCCCGGCTGCCACGTGTGGGCGCGCCCCATCGGTGTGTTCTGGATGCAAGATGAAAAAGGTCCCGACGCAAAAGTGTTGTGTGTACCCGCGCACGATGCTCGGTACGAAAAGTTCAACGATCTGAACGACGCACCCGATTTCCTGTTGGCAGAAATCGCCAACTTTTTCGAGGTCTACAAACTCATCGAGCCGGGCAAGGATTCACAGGTCGGCGGATGGGCCGGTGTTGCCGAGGCCGAGAAAGAGATCCAGGCGGCTCTCGCCCGTTACACACACTGACCCGAAAGGACGGTGGCCAATGGCTCTCGTCTCGTTCCAGGATCGCAAGTCGTTCTTCGACGAACTCGATCAATTCGTCGCCAATGGGCGACTGTCATCGGATGAAGCCGACCGACTTGCTGTTGCACCGCGCGTCTATTTCCCCTTGCGCGAAGTTCTCGGTTATCTCGGCGGGCTCGTCGTGCTGGTTGGCGTTGTGTGGACAACAACAGCGGCGCTACAGGATGCATCGCCCATGTCGATTGCCGCGTTGTTGTACATCGCGGGTGCCGTCGTTCTCGCCTGTGCGTTCTTCATGCAGTCGCATTTCATCCGTTCGTCGAACGAACTCGGTCGCCGCGCCGGCGAAGTGATCGAACTACTGGGTGGCGCTGCGTGGGTTGCCGCCGTGGCAATCACGCTGAACGAACAGAACATCCGTGGCGAACACATCGTCTTGTGGGTCGCGGTTCCCGGTCTGGTGTATTCGATGCTCCGCTTGGAACGCACCATGTTCAATGCAACACTCATGGCGTGTGCCGCGTGGATCGCGCTCATCGCGGCGAGCAACTCGCTCATCGATGCCGGCGATTCATGGACCTCCATCGTTTTCACTCTCGCGGGCCTCGTTCTCATCGCGTTTGCGTTGTCGGAACCACCGTTCGCCTTTGCTCCGCACTCGGTGGGAGTCGTGGTCATGCTGTTCGGATCAGCCGCAATGAACGGCGCCGACCGCAGCAGTTGGTACACGTTGTTTCCGCTTGCCGTGGCCGCCGCATTGTTTCTTTACGGCGCGGCATCATCCCGCATCGAGGTTCTCATCGTGTCGGGTGTCGCCACAACGATCAACGTCGGCATTCTTTCTTCACGGGCCTTCAGCAGCGACGTTGTTTCCGGCCTCGCTGTTACAGCGGTCGGGGCCGCGTTGATTGCGGCCAGCATCTGGTCGGTTACTTCTTCACGACGATCGTCACACTCCGTGTCGTCTTCGGAATCTTTCCGTCCTTCGCCGTCGTAACGGCAAGGCGACAACGGCCCGGTGATTTCGGTGTCGTGAACTTCGTCAATGATTCGTTCAACGTGCACTTTCCGCCCACGCGCCACGTTGCCTTGCCACGTGATGCGGGCCGCACCAACGTCGACGGTGACGCGACCTGACCCGTACGCAACACTCGCACGGGCTTGATTGCGGGTTGAATCGACGTTGTTGGGTCGGGAACCGGATCGCCTTTCTTCGACACGACAATCGTGTACGTTTCGGCCGGATCAAGTCCGCGGATCACGCACGACTTCTCCCGCGACGTGCACGAACGGCCCCCGGGCGAGGCCGTGGCAGTGACGTACACGTCACCCGCGGCAACCGACAGGCCCCACGTGGCGGTCAACGAGCGATCTTCGATTGCCGCAACCGAGAGGAGAACCGGGCGATCACCGGTGACCGTGACAACCGGAACAACGGGAACGTCGCCGGAGGGCACGGTGTTCGCAACCGTTGCGGCTTGCGACAACAACGTGGCGCGACGTCGCAGCACTTCATCACGTGTCGCTTGTTGGGTTCCATAGTTCAACGGATGTGCAACCTGCCCCGGCGCACGGTCGACCGCACCCGCGACATTCAGTCGAACAACGGCGACGGATTGCGTATCCCCTTCCGGGCGAACCGCGGCAAGGTACACACGGCCCGCGTCATCGATACCGATCGCCGGATCGTAGAAACCCTGGAACACATCGTCGGTGAGTTCGTCGAATGTCGCAACACCACCGACGCCGAAGCTGGTGTCGAGTTTTCCTGTCGACAAGAACTTCCGCACTCGCGGCAACATTCTCGCCCCCCGGTTGTCATCGGTCGATTGGCTGAGCATCGACAACACGTACAACGCCCCCGTCTTGCCGACAACGACGTCGAAGACAACTTCACGTATGTCGAACTGTGGGTCGGTGGCGGTTGCATGGGTCGCCGTGCCATCGGCAAGGAATGCGGTCCAGTTGATGGCCTGTGGGGCTCGCTGACACACCGGACCGAGCCCGTTCAAATTTGCGAGGTACACGGGTTCATACTGCGCGTATGCACCGATCCCCTGGTTGGCCGTCAGCACGCCGACGATGCCACACCGATTCCCTTGCATCGACGGCATTTCAGGAATCTCTATCGCATCGCCGGCTCCGAACGGCACCAATGTCGACCCGTTGTCCAAGCTCAACTTGTGCAGCTTCGTGACCAATTTGCCGTCTGCATTGTTCGACATCGAAGAGACAACCA
Organism: Actinomycetota bacterium; assembly: GCA_041159045.1. GTDB lineage: Bacteria > Actinomycetota > Acidimicrobiia > Acidimicrobiales > Ilumatobacteraceae > F1-20-MAGs119. The sequence goes on along the minus strand of JBEBAF010000082.1, from coordinate 2,414 downwards.
TCGATGTCGCATCGAGAACCGCGGTGTGCTCGGCATCCCATGCATATGCGGTGACACCGAGTGCCGGCGACACCTTCAGCACTTTCGTCGTCGAACCTGCGGTGTTTACCACAACGTGCGACATACCTTCGCCGAATCCTCCGGCACGTGTCGCCACCAACGTACCCGCATTCGCGAGTGTGGGTCGACTCGTCACCGGACCGTTTCGTGTCAGCCAAGCGACCGAGAAATCTCCGATCAATTGCGGCGCGTCGTTGGATCTCGCCGCACCCGAGCCGGTGAAGCCAACGACACCGGCTCCGCCCTTCTGATCAAGGCGTGCCACGGCAACGTTCACACCGTTCGCATCGAACCTCAACGCTGTGGCCGTGTACGGCACGAAAGCATCGACCGGCACGTCGATTGCGTTACGCGTCACGGCCGTGTCGCCCTCGGCGCAGTGTCGTTCGTCGAAGCAGATCACCACGTCGGCCGACGTCGGCATTCCGTCGTCTTCGCCGTGCGAAGCGATTTGTGCGCCAAACCATGTGCCACCGATGACCGACATCGAAACGGAGAAGATGCCAATCGAGCGACCCTTCATGTTGTTCGCCTGTGGTGAAGAAGACGTCACCAGTCCACGCGGGTCGCGAGTGACGAGAATGCGCGCCAATTCTCCTTCGGGATCGCTCGTCAACACGGCGAAACGCCGACCCGCGGGGTCGAGCACGGCGTTCATCGCCATCGGAAAGCGCGTCGCGGCCGGCTCGACGAGTATCGCCACGTTCTTCGGGTCGTCGGCGGGGAGGTCGGCATAGAGGTACCCAATCTGGGTTGCCGGCGTGACACCGTCGTCGGGATCGAAGTCCATGAACGTCGTCGTGGCGACGAGACCCATTGCCTTTCCGGTGTTGTCGACGCCAGGGTCGGCGAGCCGCGGCAGATAACCGATGGCAAAGGTGTTGTCGCCGAGAACACCTTTCACCGACGCGGCTCCGTTGCGACCAACGGCCGTATCGTGGCTGCCGTCGGGGTTCAACCCGAAGACAAAGAGGTCTTTGGTGAAGCCATCGGACAAGTTGTCGGCCCCGAGCAACACAAGGTGCGGCGCACCATTGTCTTCCACCATTCGCACGGCAAGATCCTGAACCGCGCTCACACCGAATGCCGTACGCGTGATCTCGACGGTTCCTGCGTTGCCAAAGCGCTTGTCGAGTTCTCCGGTCGAGAGTTTGCGGTACTCGATGACGCCGACTGTGTCGGCTCGTTCGTCGGTGTTCGCAAACAGCAACGCAATCGTCTCGCGCGAGACAACCGTCCATGACATCGGGGCCACCGGCCACGATTCGCCGCGGTCGGGCATGTCGATGGTGCTGATGCCGTTCTCACCGAAGCCCTGCATCGTGTAGTTCTTCACGCTGCCATCGCGGGTGACGAAGCCATGCACTGCGATCTGTGCGGATGTCTTGCCGCGCTCGGTGCGCTGTGTCAACACGGTGACGAACGCATCCTGGGTCGAAACGACACGCAGACCATTGGAGGTGTCGATGCGCACGCGGCGGAAAACTCTTACGTCGGCCGTGGTGCGCGAGATGTTCGCAACCTTCGCTGTTGCAAGTCCGGAGCCATCGGCTCCCCATCCGGCGGATTCAACATTGCGGTCGCGGTCGGCAACCGTGGTGTCGGGCGCGTTAGCCGTGTCGATCGTGTCGGCGCTGAGATCGGCGCGGGTTGTAGTGGAGCTCGTACCCCCACCGCATGATGCGGCGACCACGCCGAAGGCCAGCATCAACGATGCGATCTTCTTCGTTGTTCCCACGTTCCACCCGGTTTCCACTGACGCTTCCGCAACACTACGGTGCCGCACCGCGGTTCTTCCGTCGGCCACACACGAATTAGCCTGCACCTCATGTCGGTCAGGGGGAAGGCGTTCATCGCAGGCGCATTCGAGCATCCCTTGCGCACAATCCCCGGCAAGACCGTTCAACAGGTGCACGCCGAAGTTGCGGCCGGAGCACTCGCCGATGCCGGGCTCTCGTTCGCCGACGTCGATGCCTACTTCTGCGCGGGTGATGCACCGGGCTTCGGGCCTCTGTCGATGGCCGAATACATGGGTATTTCGCCCACTTATGTCGATTCCACCGAAACGGGTGGGTCGTCATACCTCATCCATGTGCAACATGCAGCCGAGGCCATCGCCACGGGCCATTGCAAGGTGGCACTCATCACCCTCGCTGGTCTTCCGCGTTCTTCGGGTGCCGGCATCGCGGGTGCCGGTCGTTTCGGCAGCGCACCCGAGGTTCCGTTCGAGAACTACTTCGGCATGTCGATCGTCGCCGGATATGCAATGGCCGCGCGACGACACATGCACGAGTTCGGCACGACAAGTGCACAGCTCGCGGAAATCAAGGTTGCGGCGTCGACTCATGCGCAAC
>JBEBAF010000081.1:0-8264 GCA_041159045.1 Actinomycetota bacterium | reverse complement strand
TCGCGTGCGGCATCCCCCACCTGTTGAAGGGCTCTTACAGCGAACAGGCCTCGTCGGGTGTCGACGTGTACAACATCCGCCAGCCACTCGGTGTCGTTGCCGGCATCACGCCGTTCAACTTCCCCGCGATGGTGCCGATGTGGATGTTCGCCACCGCAATCGCCTGCGGCAACACCTTCGTGCTGAAGCCCAGCGAGAAGGATCCGTCGGTCACGATGTTCGTTGCCGAGCTTCTGAAGCAGGCGGGGCTTCCCGACGGTGTGTACAACATCGTCCACGGCGACAAGTTGGCGGTCGACCGCTTGCTCGAGCATCCCGACATCTCTGCGGTGTCGTTCGTCGGATCCACCCCGATCGCGAAGTACATCTACGAAACCGGCACCCGCAACGGCAAGCGCGTTCAGGCACTCGGCGGCGCAAAGAACCACATGCTGGTGCTGCCCGATGCCGATCTCGACATGGCAGCCGACGCGGTTGTCAGCGCTGCGTATGGTTCGGCCGGCGAACGCTGCATGGCGATCTCGGTCCTGCTGGCGCACGACTCGATTGCCGATGCACTGGTTTCGAAGATCGAGGACCGCATCCCCAACATCAAGGTCGGCCCCGGCGACGAACCCGGCAACGAAATGGGACCGCTCATCACCGGCGAACACCGCGACAAGGTCGCGTCGTACGTCGATGGCGCCGCACAACAGGGTGCCAAGGTCGTCGTCGACGGACGTAGCGGTGCACCGACGAGCGGCTTCTTCCTGAAGCCGAGCCTGATCGACAACGTGAAGCCGGGCATGGCCTGTTACGACGACGAAATCTTCGGACCCGTCCTCTCGGTCGTGCGCGTCTCGAGTTACGACGAAGGTGTGAACCTCATCAATGCGAACCAGTACGGAAACGGCACTGCGATCTTCACCCGCGACGGTGGCGTTGCACGTCAGTTCCAGTTCGACATCAACGTCGGCATGGTCGGCATCAACGTGCCGATCCCGGTCCCGGTGTCGTACTACTCGTTCGGCGGATGGAAGGCGTCGCTGTTCGGCGACCAGCACATGTACGGTCCCGAAGGAATCAACTTCTTCACACGCAGCAAGGTCGTCACGTCACGCTGGCCCGACCCGCGTACGTCAACCATCGACCTCGGCTTCCCGCAGAACCGCTGAGAAAGTAGAGAGCACAGCAACATGGAACTCGGCGTCGTCCTGCAGACCACACCGCCCGCTGCGAGGGTCATCGAACTCGCCAAGCGGGCCGAGGCCTTCGGGTTCACCTATGTGTGGACCTTCGACAGCCACATCCTGTGGGAAGAGCCGTACCCCATCTACTCGAAGATTCTCGACACCACGAACAACGTGATCGTCGGGCCGATGGTCACCAACCCAGCCACCCGCGACTGGACCGTCACGGCAAGCCTCTTCGCCACACTGAACGAGATGTACGGCAACCGCACGGTCATCGGCATCGGTCGCGGCGACTCTGCGGTGCGCGTCACGAACGGCAAGCCCACGACGCTTGCAACGTTGCGCGAAAGCATCCACGTGATTCGCGAACTCGCCAACGGTCGGGGGGTCGACTACAACGGTTCCGAAATCCGCTTTCCGTGGGCGTCGAAGAGCCGCGCGGAAGTGTGGGTGGCCGCCTACGGGCCGAAGGCATTGCAACTCACCGGCGAGGTCGGCGACGGCTTCATCCTCCAACTTGCCGACCCGAGCATCACCGCGTGGACCATCAAAGCCGTGCGCGATGCCGCTGCGGCAGCCGGACGTGATCCGAAGTCGGTGAAGATCTGCGTCGCCGCGCCGGCGTACGTGGGTGACGACATCGCACACATGCGCGACCAGTGCCGCTGGTTCGGCGGCATGGTCGGTAACCACGTTGCCGACATCGTTGCGCGTTACGGCGAGAACTCAGAAGTGCCCAAAGCACTAACTGACTACATAAAGGGTCGCGAGGGGTACGACTACAACGAGCACGGCCGTGCCGGTAACAGTCACACCACATTCGTGCCCGACGAGATCGTCGATCGCTTCTGCATTCTCGGCACTCCCGAACAGCACATCGCGCGTCTGCGCGAACTCGAAGCGTTGGGCGTCGACCAGTTCTCGATTTACCTCCAGCACGATGGCAAGGAACAAACGCTCGAGGCCTACGGCGAGCGCATCATGCCCGCACTTGCAGAAGCAGTGAAAGCCAAGCAATGAACCCTCAGTTGCGTCGCGCACTTCGTCGTACGGCGATGTTCGTCTTCGCACTGTTGCTCATCGCCGCCCTGTGGGAGGTGTACAAGGCCGTTGGTCCGGAAGACGGTGGGTCGCTGCTCGGCATCAACGTGCTGCCGCGCGCAAATGGCCGCGCGATGCCGCACGTCTGGGACATGTTGTCGCGCTACAACCGCCCCGAACTGCGTAGTTCGCCCCGCAAGATCTGGCGGGTCGTTCTTGCCGGAGCCTGGTTCTCGTTCCGCTTGTCGCTCGTCGGTTTCGTCATCGGCGCCACGGTGGGCGTCGCGCTGGCAGCCGTGATGGCGCGGTTCAAGGTCATCGAGCGCGGGCTTCTCCCCTACCTCGTCGTGTCACAGACGGTTCCCCTCATCGCGCTCGCTCCGCTCGTCGTTTCGTGGGGCGGCAAAGTGCATCTTCTCGGACACGAGTGGCCGCGGTGGTTGTCGGCCTCCGTGCTCGGTGCGTTCCTTGCTTTCTTCCCCGTCGCCGTCGGCACTCTGAAGGGCCTTTCGTCCGTGAACCCGTCGTCACTCGAACTGATGGACTCGTACGCCGCGTCGTGGACCCAGACACTCGTGCGTCTGCGCTTTCCCGCGGCGATTCCCTTCATGATTCCGGCGCTCAAGCTCGCCGCGTCGTCGGCGGTCATCGGCGTCGTCGTCGCCGAAATCTCGACCGGTCTGAAGGGCGGCATCGGACGTCTGATCATCGAATACGCACGCGAGGCCACCGGCGACCCGGCGAAGGTTTTCACCGCCGTGTTCGGAGCCGCAGCACTCGGTCTTGCCATGGCGGGCCTGATCGCGGCAGCCGACCTGTACCTCATGCGCAACCGCCCGAAAGAAACCGCCTAAGGAAGACGGACAGATGTCAACAGTCAGCGTCAACAACCTCAACAAGATCTTCAACCAGGGCAAGACCAATCAGGTCGATGCTCTCGTTGACGTGTCGTTGAACATCGAGCAGGGCGAGTTCGTTTCTCTGATCGGCCCGTCGGGTTGCGGAAAGTCCACCCTTCTTCGCCTCATCGCCAATCTCCTCGAACCAACCTCGGGCGAGATTGCGGTGGCAGGCAAGTCACCGAAGCAGGCGCGCCTCGACCAGGACTACGGCATGGCGTTCCAGCAAGCGGGTCTGTTCGATTGGCGTACGGTCGCCAAGAACATCGAATTGCCTCTCGAATTGAAGGGCTGGGACAAAGCGAAGCGTGAAGCACGCGCCAAGGAAATGCTCGAACTCGTGAAGCTTCCCGAGTTCGCCGCCCACTTTCCGTGGCAACTCTCCGGAGGAATGCAGCAGCGCGTTGCGATTGCCCGCGCCCTTGCCGCGCATCCACCTCTGCTGCTCATGGACGAACCTTTCGGCGCGCTCGACGAAATGACACGCGAGCACATGCAGGCCGAACTGTTGAGTATTTGCGCAACCACCGGCACCACGGTCGTCTTCGTCACCCACTCGATCCCCGAAGCGGTGTATCTGTCGAATCGCGTCGTCGTCATGTCACCGCGCCCCGGCCGCATCACGACGATCATTCCGGTCGGTCTCGACGGACATCGCAACGAGACCACACGTGAACGCCCCGAGTTCTTTGCCGCCATCACGGCCGTCCGCGAGGCTCTGCGCGCAGGCGGCGGACATCAGGCCCACGGCGCGGGAATGGACGACCGCTGATGAATCCCCGCCTGCGCGCTGCACTCCCGCCGATCATCTTCGGTGTTGCGTTCATCGCTTGGTGGGAAGCTGCCGTCAAGATCTTCGATCTCAAGCCCTACTTCCTGTCAGCACCGTCGAAGATCTGGCAACAGTTCACCGGCAACAAAAGCTTGATCTGGGAAGCGACTCGGGTTTCGGGAACCAACGCACTCGTTGGTTTGATCGCCGGAACCGTTCTCGGAGTAGCGATGAGCTTCCTTCTCAGTCGCTACAAGGTGCTCGGCGAAATCGTCACCCCGCTCGCCATCGCGCTGAATGCGATCCCGATCTTCGTGCTCGTCGCGGTTCTCAACAACATGTACAGCATCACGAGCGAAATTCCGCGCCGACTCATGGTCACGTTGGTCGTGTACTTCATCGTGCTTGTGAACGTCGCCAAAGGCCTGACACAGGTCAGCACCACACAAATCGAACTGATGCGCTCGTACGCCGCTTCGGAGTCCGCGATTCTTCGCAAGGTGCGAGTTCCCAACGCAGTCCCCTACTTGTTCACCGCATTGAAGATTTCCGCTCCGGCCGCGGTGATCACCGCATTCGTGTCCGAGTACTTCGGCGGCTCGCAAAACGGCCTCGGCAGCCGCATCACGAGCAACATCGCAAATTCGAAGAACGCCGCCGCCTGGGCATACGTCCTCGGCGCATGCCTCCTTGGCTTGGCGTTCTATTTGGTCTCCATCATCGTGGAGAGCGTCGCTACACCCGGCGGCGCGAAGCGCACTTCGGGACGTTCGCTGTGAGCGCCCCGGACAACACAAACAGCGGGAGAACCCCGCGGGGAGGAATACAGCACATATGAAGAACCGTCTGGTTAAGAAACTGGCGGTCGGTGCAGTTGCTCTATCGTTCGTTGCCGCAGCATGCGGCAGCAGCGATTCCGACAACGCAGCCGACGAAACCACCGCGGATACGACGGCAACGGCGGATACCACCGCCACTGCCGACACGACCGCAGCGGCAGCCGAGTGCACCGAGCCCACCAAGGTGAAGCTGCAATTGCAGTGGTTCATCCAGGCTCAGTTCGCCGGCTACTTCGCCGCGCAGGACCAGGGCTACTACACCGACCAGTGTCTCGACGTTGAAATCGTCGAGGGTGGCGTCGACATCGTTCCGCAGCAGCAGCTTGCTGACGGCGCAGTCGACTTCGCACTGTCGTGGGTGCCGAAGGCGCTCGCCAGCCGCGAGGCCGGAGCGAACATCGTCGACATCGCCCAGGTGTTCCAGCGTTCGGGCACCTTGCAGGTGTCGTTCAAGGACAAGGCCATCACATCGGCCGCTGACTTCAAGGGCAAGAAGATTGGAAACTGGGGCTTCGGCAACGAGTTCGAAATCTTCGCAGGACTCACCAAGGCGGGCCTCGACCCGGCCAAGGACGTCACCCTCGTTCAGCAGCAGTTCGACATGTCGGCGCTTCTCGCCGGCGACATCGACGCAGCCGAGGCCATGACCTACAACGAGTACGCACAGGTCCTCGAAGCCAAGAACCCCGACACCGGCGCCCTCTACACGGCTGACGACCTCAACGTCGTCTCGTACGAGGCCGAAGGCGTTGGCATGTTGCAGGACGCCATCTGGGCGAACGGCGACAAGCTGGCAAATGACGCCGCCTACAAGGCGACGGCAGTCAAGTTCGTGGCTGCTTCGCTGAAGGGCTGGGCATACTGCCGCGACAACGCTGAAGCTTGCCGCGACATCGTCGTTGCCAAGGGCTCGAAGCTCGGATCCAGCCACCAGCTGTGGCAGATGAATGAAGTCAACAAGCTCATCTGGCCGGCGGCCGGCGGCGTTGGCGTCATCGACTCTGCTGCATGGGACCGCACCGCAAAGATTGCCCAGGAGGCCAAGAACCTCGAAGGCAAGACGGTGCTCACCAAGGCTCCCGACGCAGGTGCTTACACCAACGACATCGTCAACGAGGCGCTCGCACTCCTCGAGAAGGACGGCGTCGACACCAAGGGCGACGGCTTCGCTCCGCTCACCGTCACCCTCGCTGAAGGTGGCAACTGATCCAACCGATCAGGTGAACTGAAAGAGCCCGGGCCGCAAGGCCCGGGCTCTTTTCATTTGTCAAGTGGTTGGTGATTACTTGCCGGTGTAATACGTATCGGCGACATTCAGTGCTTCGTCGATGATCGCGAGACCGTCGCGCATCTCTTGGTCGGTGATCACGAGCGGTGGCACGACGTGCATGCGGTTGAAGTGCGTGAACGGCCACAGGTTCTGCGCCTTGCAGGCGGTGATGACATCGACCATCGGTTTGTTGTCGGCACCGGCGGCATTGAACGGCACGAGCGGTTCGCGGGTTGCGCGGTCGCGCACCAATTCGATGGCCCAGAAGACTCCGAGTCCGCGTACATCGCCGATCGACGGGTGCTTGTCCTTCAGTTTCTGCAGTTCCGGCCCGATGATGTCGTTGCCCAAGTGGCGTGCGTGCTCGACGATCTTCTCTTCCTTGAAGATGTTGATTGATGCCACTGCGGATGCACACGCCAAGGGATGGCCGCTGTACGTGAGGCCTCCGGGAAATGCCCGTTCACGGAACGAATCGGCGATCTTCTCGGAGATGATGACGCCGCCCAGCGGGACGTAGCCCGAGTTCACGCCTTTGGCGAAGCAGATGAGGTCGGGAGTGACGTTCCAGTGGTCGACGGCGAACCATTCACCGCAGCGCCCGAAGCCGGCCATCACTTCGTCGCAGATCATGACGATGCCGGTGCGGTTGCACAGGTCGCGCACGCCCTGCAGGTAGCCCGCAGGTGGCACCAGAATGCCGTTCGTTCCGACGACGGTTTCCAGGATGATGGCAGCGATGTTGTTCGCACCTTCGACCATGACGACATCTTCCAGATGCTTCAACGCACGCTCGGCCTCTTCCGAATCGTTCTGCGACCAGAACTGCGAACGGTAGGTGTAGGGACCCCAGAACTTGATGATGCCCGGCATTGCGGGTTCGCTGGGCCAGCGACGCGGATCACCGGTCAACTGAATCGCACCACCGGTTGCACCGTGATAGCTGCGATACGTGGTGAGGACCTTGTGACGGCCCGTGTGAACGCGCGCCATGCGCATGGCGTTCTCGGTTGCCTCGGCACCGCCGTTGGTGAAGAAGACCATGTTCAGGTCGCCCGGGGCCACTTCGCAGATCAGGCGCGCGGCTTCGCTTCGCGCATCGTTCGCGTGGATCGGCGCGATGGTGCACAAGCGGTCGGCCTGCTCTTTGATCGCCGCGACGAGCTTCGGGTGCTGGTGGCCGATGTTGACGTTGACGAGCTGGCTCGAGAAGTCGAGATAACGACGACCCGCGTCGTCCCAGAACCAGGCTCCTTCGCCACCGGCGACCACGATCGGGTTGATCATGCTCTGTGCCGACCACGAGTGGAAGACGTGCTTGCGGTCGTTGGTGAATGCGTCGGACGGACGCGTTTCGAGAACTGTCATACTCCGAGCCTAGAACAGGCCGGCGTCGAAGACGTTGGCTAGTGGCCGCCGAGATAGGCGGCACGCACGGCCGGGTCGTCGAGAAGGTCGGCGCCGCTGCCCGTTTTCACGACATTGCCCGTTTCCAGCACGTATGCACGGTGTGCACGTCGCAGCGCCTGCGAGGCGTTCTGCTCGACCAATAGCACCGTGGTGCCCTGTTGATTGATCTCGGTGATGATCGAGAAGATCTGGGCGATCAACTTGGGGGCGAGACCCATCGACGGTTCGTCGAGCAGGAGGAGCCGTGGTCGACTCATCAAAGCTCGACCGATTGCGAGCATCTGCTGTTCGCCACCCGACAAAGTGCCGCCCAACTGCGTGATGCGTTCGCGCAACCGCGGGAACAGGTGCATCACACGTTCCATGTCGTCGTTCTTGGCCGCCGACTTGTGGTCGCTGCGCGTGTAGGTACCCATGTCGAGGTTCTCTCGCACCGTCATTCCCGGGAAAATGCCGCGACCTTCCGGTGATTGGCAGATACCCAAGCGAACACGCTGGTGCGACGGCATCGACGTGATGTCTTGGCCGTCGAACTTGATGGAACCACCGATGACGGTGCGCAGACCAGAAATGGTGCGCATGGTGGTGGTCTTTCCGGCGCCGTTGGCGCCGACGAGCGTGACGATTTCGCCCTCTTCAACGGTGAACGAAATGCCTTTCAGTGCCTCGATCTTGCCGTAGGCCACGCGGAGATCGGTTACCTCAAGCAGCATCGTCGGGAACTCCCAGGTAGGCGGCAATCACGTCGGGGTTGTTCTGCACCTCGGTCGGCGTGCCGGTTGCGATGATTTTTCCGAAGTCGAGAACGACGATGCGATCGGTGACTCCCATCACCAGGCCCATGTCGTGTTCGATCAGAAG
>JBEBAF010000080.1:0-6719 GCA_041159045.1 Actinomycetota bacterium | reverse complement strand
GGCGCTGCACGGCAGCGAGGTGCAACGCCTTCCCGAGCGATACGGGCTGTGCCCGCGAAATGAGGGACGCCTCGTCGATGCACCGCTGGTCAACCGGTACGACGTGGATGTAGTCCCAAGTACGACGCAGAGAGTCTTCGAGTTCGTCGCGCAGGACGGGTTCTTCCGTGATGCGGTCGATGCCGGCGAGGCATTCGGCAAGCGCCATTGCGGATGCGCACCACGTTGGGTCGTTGTTCATCGCGTCGGCAACGACCTGACGTTGCGAGCACGACACGTGCAGGGCGAGAAGCGCCGTGGTGTCGAGAAGCAACGTCAACGCAGATCCCGCACGATCTGGTCGAAGCGCATGCCGCTGTATGTATCGATCGGCTCGGGCAGCACGGTGGAGCGTTCACGGGGGACTCTGCGCGGGGCGATGACGAAGCCGCGGACGATCAATTCCTCGATCGTTGTTCCGGCCGGTGCGTCGAGTGGCCCCAGTTGGGCGACGGGCTTTCCGGATTCTGTGATGACCAGCCGTTCGCCAGCGGCGGCGCGACGCACGGTCGTGGCGAGGTTTGCCCGCAGTTCCCGAGTTCCCAGCTTCGGCAGGCCGGATTCGGCGCGGTTCGGTCGAGGACTGGGCACGCCACCAAGGATAGTGAGTCTGCGTACACATGAGTACACACCATGTCTTGGCGTCCGCACGAGTGAGGAGAAAGGATGAACCCATGAACTTTGCATTCAGTGAGGAACAAGAAGAACTCCGCAAGACCGTGCGCGCCTTCCTCGAGGCCAAGTCTCCCGAGACCGCGGTTCGCGAGCAGATGGAAACCGACCAGGGCTACGACGCAGCCGTCTGGAGCCAGATGGGCGAGCAGATGGGCCTGCAGGGTCTCCACATTCCCGAGGAGTACGGCGGATCCGGCTACAGCTACGTCGAGCTCGGCGTCGTTCTCGAAGAAATGGGCCGCGCACTTCTGTGTGCTCCGTACTTCGCAACCGTCGTGCTGGCAGCCAACACGTTGCTTGCGTCGGGTGACGAAGCAGCCAAGAAGGAATACCTCCCCGGCATCGCCGCCGGTACGACCATCGCCACGCTCGCAACCGCCGAGCCGTCGGGCAAGTGGGACGAGTCGGGCATTCAGCTCGGCGCATCGGGTTCGGGTTCCGACTGGAAGTTGTCGGGCACGAAGTCGTTCGTGATCGACGGCCACATCGCCTCGCTCATCCTCGTTGCCGCGCGTACGGCGAAGGGCGTCAGTCTCTTCGCAGTCGAAGGTGGTGCAGCGGGTCTCACCCGCACGCAGCTTTCGACGATGGACCAGACCCGCAAGCAGGCGAAGCTCGACTTCAACAACACGCCCGCACGTTTGATCGGTGAAGAAGGCAAGGGTTGGAACATCCTTTCGAAGGTGTTCGATCTCGTTGCTGTCGGTCTTGCTGCCGAGCAGGTTGGCGGAGCCCAGAAGGTTCTCGAAATGGCTGTCGAGTACGCAAAGGTGCGCGTGCAGTTCGGCCGTCCGATCGGTTCGTTCCAGGCCATCAAGCACAAGTGCGCAGACATGCTGCTCGAAGTCGAGTCTGCAAAGTCGGCGGCGTACTACGGCATGTGGTGCGCGGCAGAGATGAACGACGAACTTCCGTCGGTCGCATCGCTTGCCAAGGCCTACTGCTCCGAGGCGTACTTCCACGCCACGGCCGAGAACATCCAGATCCATGGCGGTATCGGCTTCACCTGGGAACACCCGGCTCACCTCTACTTCAAGCGTGCGAAGTCGAGCGAGCTGATGTTCGGTGACCCGACCTACCACCGCGAACTGCTGGCTCAGCGGATCGGCATTTGATCACCGGCGTTTTCATCGCCGCGGCGGCGGTGTGTGTTCTTGTCATCGCCGCAGTAGTCATCGGTCGCGAGGCGCGACGGCTTGATGCCGTTGCGCCTCGTGCCGTTTACGACCCCGACCAAGCGGTCGACTTCGTGGCTGATCTCTTGCCTGCGTCCACTCAAGCGCGGCTCACGCTCGACGAGCTTTCGGCGTTGCTGGCGTTGCACATGCGCTGGCTGCACGCCCGCGGACTGCAGCCCGAGCGACCGATCGATCGCAGACAAGACATCGACGAGCTCGTGCTCATCACGGAAGACCAGCTGACGGCGTACCTCTTGTCTGAAGCAGCGAAGGCCGGCGTCGAGGTTCTCGACGACGTCGACGTCGTGCACGTGGTCGAGGGTCACCTTGCCTATTTCGAAGCGATTGGTGCCGTTGGCCCCACTGCTTCGTCGACCGATCTCTGACCCGGACGGTTCGACTTCCATACGGGCTGGTACCGCTGCAGCGCAACGTGTGCGTACGGATCGTTCTCGAGTTTGTCGCGCCAACGCGCACCCAGTTCGGCGACATCGGCGGGCTTCATCACCGGCTCTCGCGTTTTTGATTCGAAGTGGTGGCACGTGGCCAGCGGTGTCCACACCGTGCGCTTGCCCAACATCGACAGCTTGAGGGCGTAGTCGATGTCGTTGTAATTGCCGGGAAACTTCGTCGACAGTCCACCGACCTGGTTGAAAAGTTCGTGCGGCGTGAGCGCGCACGCGGCGATCACCGACGACACTTCACGGGCGACTCGCAGCATGTTCGAAGCCCCGGGAATCGCGGCATCGTGGCCACGGTACAGGTCGTACGGCACGGGGTTGAAGAAGTGACCGGCGCTCTGGATCGTGCCGTCCTCGTACAGCAGCATCGGCCCAACCAGCCCGACGTTGTCATCCTCGAAGTACGACAGCATCGTTTCGACGATGTCGGGCGAGACGATCTCGGTGTCGTCGTTCAAGAGCAGCAAGTAATCGGCGTTGGTGTGCACTGCCGCCAGATTCACTTTTTCGGCGAAGTTGAAGGGTCGGTCGAACTCGACGCACTTCAATGCTTCGCCACCGGCCTGTTCGATGGCTCGGCGAGCATCGCCGGGCGTGTCGTGGTCGACCACGGCGATGAACTCCAGATTCCCGTAAGTCGACTTCGCGCGCATCGCTGCGATTGCGCCCGTGGCGAGCACGCGTTGTTCGCCCCATACTTCGGCAGTCGTTCCACGTGTTGGCACGATGACGGCGACTTTCGGTGTGGTTGATCGCGTTCTCGACACGTGAATCGCACTTGCGTCGTGGTTCGTGGTGCACGTTGCCGTGATGCCCGTACGAACACAGTGTTCTTTGACTGCATTCAGGTCGATCGTCGGAGCGCTGTGTGTCCAAGTTGCTTCGTAGACGAACGTGTCGATGTGGGCCGGCTTGGTGGCATGTTCCGCCAAACGCAGCGAACGCTCGTGCGCAGACACGGTGCGCAACAGGTTTTCGCCACCCGCCTTACGGACGACTTCGCTGTGCGCGAAAACCACGTCACCGACGTAGTTGTGTCCGCGCAGCCTTTCGGGCGACCAGCCGGGTCGTAGAACCTGGAATGGTTCCTCGTACTTGTCGTTGGTGGGGTGGAGCGAATCGCCGTAGACAAAATCGGATTGGGACGAGCGCACGAAAGCTCGAACCGCACGACGAGCGCCGCGCCGCAAAGTGCAGTGGTCGGGGGCGAAGCCAATGAGGCCGCCAACGCGTACGACCTTCACGCTCATGTTGCGACCCGCTTGATTCGCGAGCGAATGCCGACCGGAAGGTGTCGATAGAAGAATCTGAACGGACGTACCCACCACCTGTGCACCCAGACCTTGCGCTCTTCCGCCGATCGGTAAGTGGGGAAGGCGTAGGGCTCGGCGCCGATTCCGTTTTCACGGCGGTAGCGAACGACATTGGCCTTTGCTCGTTCGCCGATTTCTGCGTCGGTGGCAACGAGATCGGCGAGTCGCGCAGCGATGTCGTCGCCTGTCGGACCCATGCGGGCGAGCCTACTGCCGCTACTCTTGGGCACATGGAGCGCCCCGTACGGTTCGAACACACGCGTTGGCTCGGAGACAAGCGCACGCAGTTGGTCTATGACCTCGACACATGGGCAGACCAGGAAGTGATCGACGACATCGTTGCGAACGAAGTCGGTCTTTGCTTCGGCCCCGACACGCTCGTCGAAGCCCGCAACCGCGGCTACACCTTGGCAACTCCGGGCGCCAAGCGACGTCTGCGCAAGCCCCGCGCCTAGGTTCGGTTGCAGGGTCGACACGATGGCGGCCAACGATGATGCTCCCGTTTCAACGATGGCGAGCAACGACTCGTTTCTCTCGGGCGGTTTGCGTCTTGCGAGTTATTACGCGCGACCGAACGGAGTTCTCGGAACTCTGCCCGGCCTGATTCTGTGTCATGGCTTTCCCATTGGACCGCTCGACGCGCGTCAATCGGCGGGAACTTTTCCACAACTGATCGATCGCATCGCCAACGAGGTTGGTTTCGCCTCACTCACATTCACATTTCGTGGTTGTGGCGCGAGCGAAGGTGACTTCTCGCTGCAGGGGTGGGTCGACGATCTGCGTGCCGCGATCGATCATCTCGTCGAGATCGGAAACGTCGACAGCATCTGGTTGGTTGGAACGAACACCGGTGCGTCACTCGCGCTGTGCGTTGCCGCTGACGACCCACGCGTCACCGGATGTGCGGCCCTCAGCGGTCGCGCCGACTTCGACGATTGGGCGGAACAGCCCCGACGTTTTCTCGAGCACGCGCGCGAAATCGGTGCCATCCGACGGGCCGGTTTCCCGTCGAACTTCGATGAATGGACGCGCGAGCTCCGTCGCTTCAGGCCCATCGATGCGGCGCGCCGTTTCGCGCCGCGCCCGTTGTTGGTGCTGCATGGCGACGATGACGAAAGTGTTCCCACAGCCGACGCACGCGTGCTTGCGCAGGCTCACGGCTCGGCAGAACTACGCGTCATTCCCGGTGCGGGACATCGTTTGCGTCACGACCCGCGCGCATTGGCAATCTTGCTCGGCTGGCTTGATCGCCAACGTTCGAACTTGTGAGAGTTTCGGCTCAGGCGTAGCCGTCGATGTGCGTGCTGTGCCACGCCCATGCGGTTTCGATGATCTCGTCGAGGCCGTAGCGCGCCTTCCAGCCGAGCGTCTTCCCGGCAAATGATGGGTCTGCGAACACCACTGCGGGGTCGCCCGCGCGTCGAGGTGAGAAAACGTGCGGCACTTCGCGACCCGACACGCGTGTCGTTGCATCGAGTACCTCGAGAACCGTGCTGCCCGTTCCGGTACCGAGGTTGCATGCGATCGAAGGTTTGCCCGAATCGAGATAGTCGAGTGCCTTCACGTGGCCGTCGGCAAGGTCGACGACGTGGATGTAGTCACGTTCGCCGGTGCCGTCGCGAGTGGGGTAGTCGTTGCCGAACACCTCGAGAGGTCCGCGGCGACCGAGAGTCGCCTTCATCACGATGGGAACAAGGTTGGTGGTGACCGCCCAGTCTTCGCCGATACGTGAATCGAACGATGCGCCGGCCGCATTGAAGTAGCGCAGGCAGACGCTGCGCAGGCCGCGCGTTTCGCTCATCCATTTCAGAACACGTTCGATCATGAACTTCGTCTCGGCGTACACGCTTTCGGGATGAGCCTCGAGGTCTTCCGTCACGGGAACACGTGCAGGGCTGCCGTAAACGGCCGCCGACGATGAGAACACCATTTGTTCAACACCGGCTGCAACGATTGCGTCGATGAGCATCGTCGAGCCCGACACGTTGTTGGTGAAGTAGCGAAACGGATCGGTCATCGATTCGCCCACGCTCTTGTAGGCAGCGAAGTGGATGACCGACTTCACGTTGCGGTTACGACAGAGCGCCGAAACGAGATCGAAGTCGGCGATGTCGCCAACGACGAGTTCGGCGCCGAGCAGCGCCTCTTCGTGGCCGAGTTCCATCGAGTCGAGAACGATGACGTCACGGCCGGCTTCACGAAGTTGACGCACGGTGTGAGATCCGATGTAGCCGGCTCCACCGGTGACGAGGATTGTCATTTTGTGGTCTTCGCTGCCTTCTTGAGCGGACGTGATTGTTTGTCGCGGTCGGCGGCCTTTTCTGCCTTCTTCCAGCTGCGCACGAGAAGAAGGGTTTCGGGCGACGTGATATCGGCGACGGTGCGCGGGTTGGTGTCGCTGAAGACACCCGCCTCCGTTTTCCAGTTGCGCGGCTTCACGTCCATGCGTTTGCCCAACAACGCGATGAAGATCTGTGCTTTTTCTTCGCCGTATCCCGGCAGCACGCGCAGGCGTTCGGTGAGGACCTTTGCATCGGTAACGCCGGCCCAGATGTTCTCGCCCTTGTTCTTGTATTCGTTGGCGATGATGCCGCAGAGTTCGTGGATACGACGACCCATCGACGCCGGGAATCGATGTACCGCGGGCTTCTCGCAACAGATTGCGACGAAGTCGTCGACGTTCATTGCCGCGATCTTCTTCGGGTCGAGGTGGCCGAGACGCTTCTTCAAAGTTGCCGGACCATTGAATGCCCACTCCATCGGGACTTGCTGGTCGAGCAGCATGCCGATCAACAGTGCCGTGCCGTTGGAATTGAGCAACTTGTCGGCCTGCGTATCACCGGTGATGTACAGCGTTCCCATGTGCAGCGAATGTAGTCGGGTCAGGCTTCGAGGAACGGCGACGGCGTGTTCGGTGACAGGCCGTACTTCGCCAGCGCCTTGCTGACGGTTTCGGCCGGAACCTTGCCCTGCGTCTGCAGCGTGTGCAGGACGGTGACGACGATGTTCGCCGTGTCGGTTTCGAAGTGGCGACGCAGTGCCTCGCGGGTGTC
>JBEBAF010000079.1:0-10019 GCA_041159045.1 Actinomycetota bacterium | reverse complement strand
GCAGCCGTCAAGGCTCCGGGCTTCGGCGATCGCCGCAAGGCGATGCTCCAAGACATGGCAATCCTCACCGGTGGCCAGGTCATCAGCGAAGAAGTCGGCCTCAAGCTCGACAACGTGACGCTCGATCTTCTCGGCCGCGCAAAGCGCGTCGTCATCACGAAGGACGAGACCACGATCATCGAAGGTGCCGGATCCGAAGACGACATCAAGGGTCGCATCAGCCAGATCAAGACCGAAATCGACAACACCGATTCCGACTACGACCGCGAAAAGCTCCAAGAGCGCCTCGCCAAGTTGTCGGGCGGCGTTGCGGTTCTCAAGGTTGGCGCAGCCACCGAAGTGGAACTGAAGGAAAAGAAGCACCGCATCGAAGACGCCGTCAGCACCACCAAGGCTGCAATCGAAGAAGGCGTTGTCCCCGGTGGTGGCGTGGCTCTTCTCCGTGCGCAGGCCGCGGTTCTCGAGCGCGCAGCGAAGCTCGCCGGCGACGAAGCAACGGGTGCCAAGTTGGTTGCTCGTTCGCTCGAAGGTCCGCTGAAGCAGATTGCTGAGAACGCGGGCATGGAAGGCGGCGTTGTCGTCGAGAAGGTGAAGTCGTTGAAGGGCAACGAGGGTCTGAACGCCGCAACCGGCGAGTACGAAGACCTCGTCAAGCTCGGTGTCATCGACGCCGCAAAGGTCACCCGCTCGGCTCTGCAGAACGCAGCATCCATCGCGGCGCTCTTCCTCACCACCGAGGCAGTGATTGCCGACAAGCCCGAAGCCGCCGCACCGGCAATGCCGGGTGGGGGCATGGAGGACTTCTAGTCCTTCGGTAATCGAAGAAACCCTCCGCTTCATCGTGATTGCTCTCGTCACCGCCGCGGTGTCGCGCGATCTCGATGAGGATCTTCAGATACTGGGTGCCGCGCTCGAAAGAGCCGGCACCCAGTTCCATTTTGTGAACTGGCACGACGACGTCGACTGGTCGCAGTACAACGCGATCTTCCTCCGCAGTCCGTGGGATTACCACTTGCGCCGCGACGAGTTTCTCGCGTGGATGCGTTCGACTTCGCGTGTCACGCAGATTCACAATCCGTACGACATCGTCGAATGGAACAGCGACAAGAGGTATCTCGGTGAACTGACGTCGGATGGCGTCCCTGTCGTGCCGACCCGGTTTGTCGATGTTGCCGATCGCGAGGTCGTCCTCGGAGTTCTCAGAGAACTCGGAGCCAACGACGTTGTGGTGAAGCCCACGGTGTCGGCCGGATCACATGACACGCTCCGCTATCGCGATGCAGTGGGTTCCATCGACGACGTGGTTGCACATGTCGCACGCATCGTTGCGTCGGGCTGCATTGCAATGCTGCAGCCCTACCAAGGCGGAATCGACAACGCCGGCGAAACCGGAATGGTGTGGTTGAACGGCGCATTCAGCCACGCGTTCCGCAAGGGGCCGATTCTGCGTGATGAACCCGACATGGCCAACGGTTTGTATGCCGCGGAAGACATTGCGTCGCGCGAGCCGTCGTCGGCCGAAATCGCGTTGGGCGAACGCATCATGCGATTCCTCGTCGAGAAGTTCGGCGGCTATCCGTTGTACGCCCGGGTTGATGTGATTCCCGATGCAACAGGGGAGCCGCAGTTGATGGAGCTCGAACTTGTCGAGCCATCGTTCTTTCTCGCATATGCCACTGGTTCGGCGGATCGAGTTGCATCGGCTTTCGCCAATGCAGCCCTTTGACCCGCGCGGCTAGCGTGTGGGCATGAGCGAACCGATGTCCCCCTCAGTCGGCATGGGTGTATTGCACCTCTTCTGCAAGCCCACTCCCGCATTCGATCGACAAGCCACGGTGAACGCCGTGAAAGAGGCCGAAGCCGCGGGCTTGACGGTCATCACCGTGTCGATGCTCGGGCACAAGGCCGACGCGTGTTTCATGGCGTTGGCGAACGACTTGCGTGCGTTGCGCAGTTTCCAAAGTGCGGTGCAGGCTGCGGGTCTCGATGTCGTCGACAGTTACGTCTCGCTCACCGAAGTCAGTGAGTACGCCGTTGGTGTGCCACAGGAAATGCTGAACGCACGTCTGTACCCGAATCTTCCGGTGCCCGGAAAGAACGCGTTCTGCTTCTACCCGATGTCGAAGCGTCGCAATGTCGGCGCCAACTGGTTCACGCTGCCGTACGAAGAGCGTTTGCGCCAGATGCAAGAGCACGGTCACAGTGGTCGCAAGTTCGGCGCGAAGGTCACGCAGCTCGTCACCGGTTCAACCGGTCTCGACGATTACGAGTGGGGTGTCACGCTGTTCGCCGTGAATCCCGATGACCTGAAGGAAGTCGTTTACACGATGCGCTTCGACCAGGCGTCGGCCGAGTTCGCCGAATTCGGGCCGTTCTACGTCGGCATGCTGACCCCCGTCGACGAACTCGTCGAAACGATCTGAGCAGCCAATGAAGACGGACCTCGCCTATCTGCGCGATGCGTTCGTGACGGAGTTCGATGCCACGGTCATTGCGGTCGATGACGTCGACGGCGTACAGCGCGTCGCGCTTGATGCCACTTACTTCTATCCCACGGGTGGCTGCCAGCCGCACGACGCGGGAACACTCGGTGCCGCACATGTTTCCGATGTCCGCAAAGACGGCGATCTCGTGTGGCACATCATTCAGGGCCAACTTCCGAACGTCGGCGACGTGGTTCATGGTGTCGTCGATTGGGAGCGTCGTCACAAATTGATGCGTACGCACACCGCCATGCACATTTTGTGCGGCGTCATTTGGAACGAATGGCAGGTGCCCGTCACCGGCGGAAACATGGAACCGTTGTCGGCGCGCATGGATTTCGAATTCGATCCGCTTCCCGAAGGTTTTGCGCAACGCGTCGAAGACCTCGTCAACGAGGCCATTGCTCACGACTATCCCATCGAGGTGAGTTTCTTGCCGCGTGACACTGCGGTGATGGATGAAGACCTCATTCGCACCAAGGTCTCCCTCATTCCCGAATCCGTACAAGAGATACGAGTTGTCGACATCGTGGGTCTCGACAAGCAGGCAGATGGTGGAACCCACGTGCGTTCGACGAAAGACGTTGGCCAATTCCGTGTGGTGAAGTTGGAAAACAAGGGCAAGGGCAACAAGCGCGTGAGGGTCGAACTCAGCGATCTATGACCCCCCTGTTTCAGGCAGAGACCGAGCGCACGCCGCGCGAGAGAAGTGTCGAGATCCAGGCGACCGCGACGATGATGCCGACAACGATCAGTGTTCCACTGGCGCCTGCCCAGGTGGCGATTGGTCCGGCGAGGAACAAGCCGAGTGGTGCAAAGAGGCTTGAACCGAATGCGTCGTACGCACCGACTCGCGAGCGAATGTCTTCGGGAATTTCGCGTTGCATGGTCGTCAACCACAGAACATAGAAAGTGTCGAGGGCGATACCCGAGCCAACAGCGAGGATGACGAGCGCCGGCAGGGGGAATTTGAGCCCGGTCGCGAGCATCCACAGGCCGATGATTGGTGTCAATGCGACCGCGGCAACGAGTGGCCGCTTGGGTCGAATGCGCAGAGCAACGAGGACGCCGATGATGCCGCCGAGACCCCAGCCCGACATCATCCACGACATGTCGGAGGCACCCGAGTATTCGAGCTTCATCTGCAGGGGAGCGAGAACACCGAGGAAGCCCTCGAAGCACATGTTGTACACCGCACCCGAAGCGACGATGACGACCAGCCATGACCGCGTGGAGAATCCGTGCCAACCCTCGCGAAGTTGATGGAGCATCGATTCGCGTTCGGTTTGCCTGTCGGTTTGTCGAATGCCTTCGCCGGGAAGGCGTAGTTGCCACACGAGGAGACCGGCGAGGAGGAACGAGATCCCGTTGCCCAGAATGGCCCAGCCGGCACCGACCGTTCCGACGATGATGCCGGCGGAAGCGGTGCCGAGCGTGAAGCCGATGTTCGCAGCGAAACCGACGATCGAATTGGCGGATTGCAAATGCGGTTCGTCGACGATTTCGGGCATCATGCCGCTGAAGGCCGGATACCACAACGCATTGAGAGTGCCGTAGACAACACCCGCGATGCACAACAAGAGCACCGAGGCGTGGTGGGTCATGAAAAGGATGCCCATCGTGCCAACGACGAATGATCCGATGATGTCGGTGCCGCCCACCAAATGTGCCCTGCCGAATCGATCGGCCATGACGCCACCAATCAAGAGGAAGAGCACGATCGGCAGCATCTGGCTGGTGGTGACATAGGAGAGGTCGGTCGCGTCGGCACCCTTGAGGGAGAGAACCCCGAAAGCCAGAGCAATCGGCATGAGGCCGTTGCCAACGTTCGAGATGAATCGCGATGACATGAAGAGTCGGAATCTCGGGTTGCCCCAGAGTGTCTTCAAATCGCGGATCACGGCTTGGCCTCGGCAGTCGTTGTGTTGCAGTGGGGAAGCCTAATGACGATCAGCACACGTGGATCGGCAATGATGGGCGAATGCAATCCGACGCGGTGGGGGCCGCCGGTTCTTCCGCCGCTCCGGTGATCCCGCGGCGCGCCTGGCAGGCGTTGATGCTGACATCGTTCGGGCAGTTCTTCGTGATCTTCGATTCGACCGTTCTCAACGTCGGTTTCGCATCGATCGAGCGTGACTTCGTCGGCGTTGCGCGCACCACGCTTGCCTGGGCATTGACGAGCTATTCCATCGGTACGGCTTCGTTGTTGCTTCTCGCCGGCCGTATCGCCGATCTGTTCGGGCGCAAGAAGGTCTTCTTGATCGGCATTTCGATCTTCGCACTGGGAAGTTTGGGTGCGGGTCTGTCGCCGAACGTGGGGATCCTCATTGCGACGCGTGCGGTGCAGTCAATCGGCGGTGCATTGATGGTTCCCACATCCATTGCGCTTGCACTTCCCGAGTTCCCCGCCGAGCGTCGCAGTCTCGCCGTTGGCGTGTGGGGTTCGATCGCGGCGCTTGCCGGAGGTCTCGGACCACCGCTTGGCGCCGGTGTGATCGAACTGGGTGGCTGGCGTTGGATCTTCTTCATCAACATCCCGGTGGTCGTTGTGGTCGTCGTTCTTGGGCGAAAGATCTTGCGCGAATCAAAGGGTAGTTCGACGGGAGCGCGCCTCGACATGGTGTCGGTGCCACTGGGCACGGTTGGGCTTGCGCTGCTGACGCTCGGAGTTCTCGAAGGCGAGAAGTGGGGATGGACGAGCCCGTCAATCATCGGCTGTTTCCTCGGAGCCGTCGTGTTCGCTCTTGTCGTCGTGCGTAGATCGGCGACCCATGCAGAACCTTTGCTGGATCTTTCGATCTTCCGTCATCGACGGTTCTCCACCGCTTCGGTGGCAACACTGACGTTGAATCTTCCGGTTGCCGGATTTTGGTTCAGCGCGCCGCTGTTTTGTCAGACGGTGTGGCATTGGTCGGTGTTGAAGAGTGGTTTCGCGATCATGCCGACACCGGTCATCATCTTCGTGACGGCAACGTTTGCGGGCCGCTATTCCGATCGTGGATGGATCAAACCAATCATCGGAGTCGGTATCGCATTCTGTGGAATCGGTATCGCAGGGCTTGCGATCTTCCTCGATGCCGATGCGAACTACTGGGCGCATTATCTGCCGTTCGCGGCGATCTACGGCGTTGGTCTCGGCTTGTCGTGGTCGACCCTCACGGCGGCGGCGTTGATCGGAATCGATCACGAAAGGTTCGGCGTTGCGAACGGAACGAACCTGACGTTCCGCCAGGTCGGCGGCGCGATGGGTGTTGCGTTGTCGATCGCGGTTGCGGGCAAGGCCGGCGTTCTTGGATCGGCACAGGCGTTTCACCGCGTCTGGTTCGTGTTGTCGTTGTGGATGTTTGCAACACTCGTGCTGTTCTCGTTCGCGTACCCGCGAAATTCAGATGCGATGGAAGCAGGCAACAACTAGATTGTCGCAG
Organism: Actinomycetota bacterium; assembly: GCA_041159045.1. GTDB lineage: Bacteria > Actinomycetota > Acidimicrobiia > Acidimicrobiales > Ilumatobacteraceae > F1-20-MAGs119. The sequence continues at coordinate 4,111 of JBEBAF010000079.1, read as the reverse complement.
TGCCCGAAATGTCGAATCTTCTCGCGTTCATCGGTGCAACGGTCATTCTCTTGCTGATTCCGGGTCCGGCCGTTGTGCTGAACCTCAATCGCACACTTGCCGACGGTCGTTCACATGGTTTGGCAACCGTTGCGGGGCTCGAGATTGGCGACATGATCCAGGCGACTCTTGCTGCGCTTGGTCTGAGTGCCGTTCTTGCAACGTCCGCCAGCCTCTTCAACATCATCAAGTGGGTTGGCGTTGCATATCTGTTGTACACGGGCGTGAAAACCCTCGTGACGCGGCCGGGAGAGCTGAGTTCCGACTCGACCCACACCACACTCGCGCAGTCGTTCCGACAGGGGATCCTCGTCAATGCGTTGAATCCAAAGACGTCGTTGTTTTTCCTCTCGATCTTTCCGCAGTTCGTTGATCCGAATGCGAGCAACTCGAAGACGCAGTCGCTGGTCCTCGGCTTGGTCTTCGTCGTGTTGGCGACGATTTTCAACGGTTCGTACACATTGATGGCGAGTGGCCTTCGCGATTATCTGTTGCGTGGACGAGCCGTGTACATCATGCGACGTTACGTGTCGGGTTTTGCGTTCATCGGCTTGGCGTTGCTTGCGATGACGGCCGGACATCCGGCAAAGGTCGATTGATCCCACGTTTTGTGGCATCGTCAGTACTGTTGCCCCATGGCCCACGAACTCGACAAAGCCCGTTACGTCTCTTTCACTTCGTACAAACAAAACGGAACCGCGGTTTCGCTACCCGTGTGGATCGTCGATTTCGAAGGTGGCTGGGCCTTCACGACCGACCCCGGTGCGTTCAAGGTCAAACGAATCCTCAGGAATCCGCGAGTAACGCTTCAAGCATGCGGAGTTCGCGGCAAGGTCGCTGAAGGATCGCGGGAGTACACCGGGACAGCGGAATACCTCGACAGTGCCACAGCCGATCGCGTGAACAAGGCGATCAGGCGGAAGTACTGGATTGCGTATCGCCTACTCATTTCGCCGGCGAACTTGTGGGCTCGTTTGCGCGGTCGTGCGGGTGAGGCCGGCCACGCGGCGATCAAAATCGTGCTCGACTGACGCCCGTAAGGCGTTCAGCCGTATCGCTCGGGCAGTAGCGTCGAGGGCGGTTGTTCTTGGCTTCGTCAAGGCCAACCCCTTCCCACACCACCCATGCAATTGAAGATCAGGTCTCGGCGGCTCGTGCCGTACGCCCCTGCGCTGGCAGTGATTTTTGCCATGCGCTTGAGGTTCATTTTTGCTCCCATCACGTCGGATGAGGGGGGCATCTTGGCGATCGCCCGCGCGTGGAATCGCGGAGCTGTTCTCTACAAGGACGTATGGGCGGATCGTCCGCAGGGACTTTTTATCGTCTATCGATTCTTCGTCATGATCGGGCTTGGCAATCCTCAAGGCGTGCGCATTCTCGCGCTGGTTGCGTGTGCCGCGGGGGCCATCGCTTGCGGCAGTCTCGCGGCGGCCTTGGTGGGCGATCGGGCGCGATGGTCGGCTGCGTTGCTCGTTGGAGTCTTCACGAGCGTGCCGCAATTCGAAGGCTTCATTGCCAACGGAGAGCTGTTGAGTTCGGCATTCGGCGCGATTGCTCTTGCCATGACCGTTCGTGCCGTGTGGAATCGTCCGTCTCCGCGTTTTGGCTTGTTGTACGGCGCGGGAGTCGTGGGCGGTTGCGCGCTGTCGATGAAACAAAGTGGTTTCGATGCGTTGGCAACGGCATTCATCGTCGTCGGCGTGATGGTCATTCTGCGTCGCTGGCAAACGAAAGAACGACTGCTGGCGATTCCGATTCTCGGCTTGGGCGTCGCCACGACGATGGCCGCGATGGTGCTGCAGGCTTCGCTCGACAGCTTTTACCGGTGGTGGTACGCGGTCGTGCTCTACCGCATGGAACTGCGCAGCGCTGTCGCCAACGCGAACTGGGCCCGCTTCCAACACACTTTCGACATTGCCTGGCCATTGCTCGTTCCCGTCATCTTCGGAGTCGTGGTGATCGCCATCATCGAGGTGCGGCGGATTCCACAACGAACGGTGCTCGTTCCCGTTGCATGGCTGGCAATCTCGGTGGCCGCTTTCATGATGGGCGGGCAGTTCTTCCGCCATTACTGGGTGATCATGATGTTCCCGCTCGGCACGCTTGCCGGCATCGCATTGTCACTGGCAAGTACGCGTCTCATCAGGTTCGGCATGCTCGTCGTGTTGGTGTTCTCGCCCCTGGTGCACACCGCCTATGCAGTGACGATTCCGCGGTGGGACATTGGTCGCAAACTGCACGACGACGCGCGCCTGCGTCGCGACGAACGAGTTGCGCAGTGGTTCAAGGAACGTGCCGGCCCCGACGATGTGATCTATCCGTTGTGTGCCAGTGCGGGTCTTTACGGCACTCTCGATTTCGACCCGACCTTCCCTTATCTCTGGGGATACGAAGTGAAATTGATGCCCGGTGATCTTGCCCAGGTGTGGAACTACCTGAACGGTCCGAATGCACCGCGATTTGTTGCGGAATATCAAAAGACCCGAGTCTGCGACCCGTCGGGTGCCACGTTCCGCGCACTGAATCGCAATTACCAATTGATCTACACGGTGGCGGGCCTTCTCGTGTACGAACACCGGTCGTATCGATGACAACCTACGCATCGGCGTCGGATGACTTGGTCGCCGCTGTTGATCGCGTCGTTGAAGATTGGCTGGTGCGCATCGCGCAGGAAAGATTGACGCAGCACTTCGGTGACGTTCCGACGGATCTGCGTGAAGCGGTCAAACAAGCCGCGCACGAGGGTCGAACGCGCACGGTCGAACGCCTGGCTCAGGTTCTGCGCGCTGATGTCGATGCGCAGCAAGCAAACCCGTTGCAAATACTTCGGCAGTCCGTGGTGCACGTCGCGACAGTTTTGCGGAAAGCCGGAGTGCCCGAGGTTCTGCGGGACGAATTCGACGCTTCGATCAACCCCGGCGACGTGTATTCGCTGTATCCGGCCCATTGGTCCGACGTCGACGAATCACTCACCGAGCCGGGAATCGTGTGGGGTGCCGCAAAAGCTGCCACGGTGTTGCAGCGGCGCCGCGCCGAGGGAAAACTTGATCCCACATGATCGACTCGTCCACCTACGCAAAAACCAAAGTCGGCCTGATCGAGGAGTGGGGCACATCGGTTCCCGCATCGGGGTCGGAATTCTGCGCGGCTTTGTCGTCGGCAACCGACGCACTGTTATTGGGTCTGTTTGAGGCGGCCATCGCTTCGACGAATGTCAAAGGCGAAATTGCCCTCATCGCAGTCGGTGGTTACGGCCGCGGTGAATTGGCACCGTTCAGCGATCTCGATCTTCTTCTGCTTCATCGCAATGTGAAGAAGATCGACGACTTTGCGAGTGCAATTTGGTACCCGCTGTGGGATCTCAAACTGAAGGTGGGCCACGCCGTGCGCACGCCGAAGGAAACCAAAGCATTGGGAGACAGCGATCTCGATACGGCTACGGCGTTGGTAACTTCGCGCATCGTCGCCGGTGACGCTGATCTGGCGAGGGAAGTGATCGATCAATCACGCGAACGCTGGCGTAGTCGCGGTCGTGAATCTTTGCGCGATGTGCACAAGCGCGTCATCGAACGTCACGCAAGCGCGGGCGAAGTTGCATTTCTCCTCGAGCCGAATCTCAAAGAAGGACTCGGAGGATTGCGTGACATCCACGCGTTGTGGTGGGCGGTTGAAGCCGGTCTCACTCTGAATGGTGGAGACAAACAGGAGTTGCGTCGTGCGAACGAGGTTCTTCTTGCGGCGCGCGTTGCCCTCCACAAGTCGACCGGACGACCCGGTGACATCTTGCGACTCGAAGACCAGGACGCGGTCGCAGCCCTTCTTGGATTCAAGAACGCCGACAAGTTGATGGCCGAGATCGCCGCCGCCGGTCGCAGTGTCGCATGGATCGCCGATGAAGCGTGGGCACGTATCGACCCACCGGCAAACGCCAACGAACCGAATCGGCGCCTGGCTCCCGGTGTCGAACTCGTGCGCGGTGAAGTGCACCTTGATGACACCGCTGATCCGGCAACCGACCCGACATTGGTTCTGCGCGTTGCCACTGCGGCTGCCCGCCTGGGTGCGCGAATCG
>JBEBAF010000078.1:0-4626 GCA_041159045.1 Actinomycetota bacterium | reverse complement strand
CGTGTGGCCGGATACATGTGGCCGATGATCGCGGTGGCTGCGCACCAGAAACCCCCTGCATCGCCTGCGACGATCCTGCCGATCACAACGGCGGCGACGCCCTTCAGGGCATCGAGCACATAGACGTATACGCCGCGCTTCCAACCGAGGGTTCGTGCAACGTTCGACGCGCCGGGATTTCCGGATCCGCTCGACGTGATGTCGACACCGCTTGCCTTCGCGACGATGATCGCGCTGGGAAACGTGCCGAGGAAATATCCCGCTACGGCGACGAGAGCGACGACGGCGTAGTGCACCGATTCAGTCTAAGTAAGCGACGCAGCGCGGAAGGGTTATGCGCGAATCGGTTTGCGCGTGAGCGACACCGGACGCGAATGGTCAGCCGCGGGCTTCGGAATCACTGCGACGCCCGATGCCGAGCGCGCGTTCAGCAGTTCGGCGCCATGGCCCGTGACGCATTCGGGGTCGGGCCCGTCGAGCGGAAGGCCGGTGAAGAACTTCGCGGCCATGCATCCACCTTGGCAGGCGTCGTAACTGCCGCACGACGCGCATGCACCGGCCGATTCGGGTTCACGCAACGACGTGAACAACTCACTGTTGCGCCACACGTGTGTGAATCCACCGTTTTCGAGAACGCTGCCGGCCATGAATTCGTCGTGCAGTACGAACGGACAGGCGTATACGTCGCCCAGCGGATCGATGAGGCACACGACACGGCCCGCACCGCAGAGATTGAGGCCGGGAAGCGGTTCGCCGAGTGCGTTGAGATGGAAGAACGAGTCGCCGGTGAGAACGTTTTCTCCGTGTGCAAGCAACCAGCGGTACACCTGAACTTGCTGTTCGGCAGTCGGGTGAAGCTCGTTCCATGTGTCGGCGCCACGACCCGCGGGCCGCAGTCGCGTGATGCGCAGTTGTGCACCGTACGAATCGGCAAGCGCCTTGAACTGATCGAGTTGTGCGACGTTGTGACGCGTGACGACGACCGAGATCTTGAAGGGACCGAAATTTGCGGCACGAAGATTTTCCATCGCGCGAATTGCGGTGTCGAACGAACCTGCACCACGCACCGCGTCGTTGGTTGCGGCGTCGGTGCCGTCGAGGCTGATCTGGATGTCGAGATAATCCATCGCAGCGAGACGGCGTGCGTTCTCGGCATCGATGAACGCGCCGTTGGTCGAGAACTTGACGCCGATTCCGTTGTCGACCGCATAACCGATGATCTCGAAGAAGTCACGGCGCACCATGGGTTCGCCGCCGCCGATGTTGATGTAGAAGACCTGCAGGTCGCGCAGCTCGTCGATGACTGCTTTCGCCTGGTCGGTGGATAGTTCGCGTGGGTCGCGCTGTCCACTGCTCGACAAACAGTGGACGCACTGCAGGTTGCAGGCGTACGTGAGTTCCCACGTGAGGCAGATCGGCGCGTCGAGGCCGCGCTTCAACTGGGTGACGAGTGAATCAACCGACATTGATGATCTCGGAAACCGTGAGCTGATCGAGTGCTGCGAGGAAAGTTGATTGGCGCGATTCGGCGATTCCGCATGCGTCGAGAGTCGCGCCGACCGTGTCGTGGCTGGCGAGCGCCTTCACGACTTTCACCATGTCAGGGTGCTTCAGGAAGACCAGACGGCGGTTGCCGTAGTGGTAGGCAAGCGCACCGAACGGTTCGGGGCGCAATGCCACCTGCGGATTGAGCGCGCAGGCAGAGTCGCGGGTGAGGGGCATCGGCCCTCAGTAGACGCCGCACATGCCGTCGATGGAGATTTCCTCGACGAGCAGATCTTCGAGAAGAAGATCGGATTCAACGGTGCTGGTTGCGGTGTCGGCCGGCGATGCGAGCACGGGCGAATCGAGAACTGCGGAGTCGGCTGCCGGGGTCATGGAGGGCATCGTACCGTGTGACACCCGTCCGATGCGTGGGCTAGCGTCGTTCCCGTTCGGCGGCCATGCATTCGATGCCGTCGACTTCAAGGGGGATCCATGAAGACCAAAGCCGCGATTCTGTGGGAGCTCAACCAGCCATGGTCGGTCGAGGAAATCGACCTCGATCCGCCCGGCCCGGGCGAAGTGCTGGTCAAGATGGCCGCCTCGGGAATGTGCCACAGCGACGAGCACCTCGTCACCGGCGACCTGCCGTTCGCATTGCCCATCATCGGCGGCCACGAAGGCGCCGGCATCGTTGAACAAGTGGGCGAGGGCGTCAGCTGGTTGGCCCCGGGTGATCACGTGGTGTTCGGCTTCATCCCATCGTGCGGACGTTGCCCGAGCTGCAGCACCGGTCACTCGAACCTGTGTGACCTCGGTGCCTACCTCGGAACCGGTCGTCAGATTGCCGATCAAACGTCGCGTCATCACGCCAAGGGTCAAGACGTCGGCATCATGTGCTTGCTCGGCACCTTCGCGCACCACACCGTCGTGAACGAAGCGTCGTGCATCAAGATCGAAAACGACGTGCCGCTCGACAAGGCGTGCCTCCTTGGTTGCGGCGTCGTCACCGGTTGGGGAAGCAGCGTGTATGCAGCCGACGTTCAGCCCGGAGACACAGTGTGCGTTGTCGGCGTTGGCGGCATCGGTGCAAACGCCATTCAGGGTGCGAAGTTGGCCGGCGCAAAGCGCGTCATCGCCATCGACCCCATCGAGTTCAAGCGCGAGAAGGCCATGCAGTTCGGTGCAACGCACACCGCGGCCTCGATGACCGAGGCAGTCGACCTGGTGCGCGACCTCACCTGGGGAACCATGGCGAACAAGGTCGTCATGACCATGGGTGTCGGCAGTGGTGCCGTGATCGGCGAAGCGCTCGCCCTCACTGCGAAGCGCGGCCGCGTCGTCGTCACCAACATTCACCCGGCTCTCGAATACAGCGCAAGCATGAGCCTCCTCGATCTCACGCTCATGGAGAAGCAGGTTGTCGGTTCGCTGTTCGGTTCGGGCAATCCACGCGCCGACATTCCGAAGTTGCTCGGCCTCTACCGCGAGGGCCAGCTCGACCTCGATGGTTTGGTCACCAAGACCTACGCGCTCGAGGGCGTGAACGACGGATACGACGACATGCGCAGCGGCAAGAACATCCGCGGCGTGCTCGTTTACAACTGATTCGCAATTAGTCATCGGAAATTTGGGGGAACAATGAAGACGAAGGCTGCTGTCATCCACGGTTTGCACCAGGATTGGAGCGTCGACGACATCGAGGTGCACGCGCCGAAGGCCGGCGAAGTGCTCGTGAACTGGAAAGTCGCGGGCTTGTGCCACAGCGACGAACATCTCGTCACCGGCGACATGGTTCCTCCGCAGGAACTTCTCGACCTCATGGGACTCGAGTCGATGTTTCCGATGGTCGGTGGCCACGAAGGCGCGGGTGTCGTGCTCGAAGTCGGTCCCGGTGTCACTTCGGTGAAGAAGGGTGACCACGTGTCGGCGTCGTTCGTGCCGTCATGCGGACGTTGTCGTTACTGCAGCACGGGTCGCCAGAACTTGTGTGACTCGGGCGCCGGGGCAATGGTGCCCGGCATGATTACCGATGGGACGCACCGTCACTTCCTCGCCAATGGCACACCCGTCGGCATGATGGCCAAGGTCGGCACGTTCGCCGAAGTTGCATGCGTTGCCGAGGCGTCGGTCATCAAGGTCGACCCCGATCTGCCGCTCGAGTGCGTGGCCTTGGTGTCGTGCGGTGTGGCAACGGGTTGGGGTTCGGCCACCAACCGTGCCGACGTGCAGCCCGGTGACACGGTCGTCGTTGTCGGCATCGGCGGCATCGGCATCAACGCGGTGCAGGGCGCGGCCATGGCCGGTGCGAAGCGCGTTATCGCGGTCGACCCGGTCGAGTTCAAGCGCGAGAAGGCAATGGAGATGGGTGCAACCCACACGTTCGCCTCGATGGAAGAGGCAATGGCGCCGGTCATGGAAATGACGTGGGGTCAAATGGCAGATCGCGTGATCATGACCCCCGGCGTGTTGCACGGCGAGATGATGGAAATGGCCCAGAACCTCACGGGCAAGGGCGGCACCATGGTCGTCACGGCCATCTCGCCGATCACCAGCGGCACTGCGCACATCAACCTCTTCAACCTCGCGATGTTCAACAAGGAAGTGAAGGGCACGATCTTCGGCAGCCTGAACCCGCGCGCCGACATTCCGAAACTCCTCGGCATGTACCGCGACGGTCAGTTGAAGCTCGACGAACTCATCACCAAGCGCTACAAGCTCGCCGACATCAACGAGGGTTATCGCGCCATGCGCGACGGCGAAAACATTCGCGGCGTCGTCGTCAATGACTGATGTCGTCGGTCGTCTCGAAGCCGAAGTAGTCGGTCGGCGGCGAGAACTCGAACTCACCGTTGCCGCGCTGTCGGCTGATCGTCACGTCGTTCTCGAAGGTCCACCCGGTACGGGCAAGTCGACCCTGTTGAGGGCCGTTGCTCGCGCACTCGGCGTGGGTTTCGAATTCGTCGAAGGGAACGCCGAGCTCACCCCCGCGCGGTTGATCGGAAGTTTTGATCCCGCTCGCGTGTTGAACGAGGGGTACGTCGTCGATGCGTTCATGGATGGGCCGCTCATCACCGCGATGCGCGATGGCTCGTTGTTGTACGTCGAAGAAATCAACCGCATTCCCGAAGAAACGCTCAACGT
>JBEBAF010000077.1:0-2818 GCA_041159045.1 Actinomycetota bacterium | reverse complement strand
TCGAGAACGTTCGACGTGTCGTTCTTCCCGCCGCGTTGCCGAACTACCTGTCGGGTCTCGAACAGGGTTGGGCCTTTGCATGGCGCTCGTTGATGGCCGCCGAGCTGATTGCAATTTCACCCGCACTCGGAAACGGTCTGGGTCAGACGCTCGAAACCGGGCGTCAGCTCGGTGACATGTCGCTCATCGTCACTGCCATCCTCATGATCCTCACGACCGGCATCCTCGTCGAGAAGCTCGGCTTCGCACCGTTGCGTCGTCGCGTGTACCGCAACCGAGGCCTCGTTGTTGCCTGACCATCCGTGCTGCGTTCTGCGTCGGTAGATTCAGCGGCGATGTTGAAGGTGCCCGAAACCGAACTGCGCGCGATGCACGATCATGCGTTGGCGGGCTACCCGTACGAGGCGTGCGGGTTGATGGTTGGTCATCCCGACCGTGGGGAAGTGGTGCGGTTCGTTCCGTGCACGAACGTTGCCGCGAGTGCGCGGGTGTACACGATCGACCCGAAAGAGCATCTGCGCGCCGAGTTGGCCGCCGAAGCCGACGGTCTCGAAGTCATCGGTGTCATGCACAGCCATACTCACAGCGAGGCGTACCCCAGCACCACCGACGTGGCGCAGGCGCCAGATTCGTCGTGGCATTACCTCATCGTGACCTTGGCCCGCGAAGTGCCCGAGTCACGGAGTTTTCGCATCGATCAGATGGCGGATGTGCCTAGCCAAATCGCCGAAGAAGAGATCTCGACGGCTTACTGGCTCGCCTGAGCAACCTGCTGAACCAATCAGTACAATTCCGACAGGTTTAGTCACTTTTCGCTCTACCGAGCCGCGACCGTGTCAGGAGGTCAGCCATGTTGAACAACAGCGTGCTCGACCTCATCGGCAATACCCCGATGGTCGACGTCAGTGTTCTGTCGCCCAAACCATCGGTACGCCTCGTTGCGAAGCTCGAAAACCAGAACCCTTTCGGTTCGGTGAAAGATCGCATCGCCAAGGCGATGATCGAGGCCGCGGAAAAAGAGGGGATCCTCAAGCCCGGCCAGCGCATCCTTGAGCCGTCGTCGGGTAACACCGGCATCGCGCTTGCCGCCATCGCGCAGATCAAGGGTTACCCCATCACCATTCTCATGCCCACCAGCGTGTCGGTCGAGCGTCGCCAGATGCTGCAGATCTTTGGTGCCGACATCGTTCTCACTCCGGGTGAAGAAGGATCGAACGGTGCCGTGCGTCGGGCGCAGGAAATGGCCGAGAAGCATCCCGAGTGGTGTTTCCTCTATCAATACGGCAACGACGCGAACCCGCGCGCTCACTACGAAACAACCGGACCGGAGATTCTCCGTGATTGCCCCGAGATCACGCACTTCGTTGCGGGCCTCGGCACCTCGGGCACGCTCATGGGCACCGGAAGGTTCCTGAAGGAGCAAAAGCCCGATGTGAAGATCATCGCCATCGAGCCGCCGCTCGGCGAGCGCGTCGAAGGTCTGCGCAATCTTGAAGACGGTTACATCCCGCCGGTCTTCGAGAATTGGAACGGATTCGAACTTCTCGATCGCAAACGTGTCGTACGTCCGCGCGAAAGCATCGAATGGACCCGTCGCCTGGTGGCGCAGACGGGAATTTTCGCCGGTTTGTCGTCGGGTGCGTCGCTTGCCGGGGCCATCAAAGTGGCCAATGAAATCGACGAGGGGACGATCGTGTTCGTCGTCTGCGACGGTGGTTGGAAGTATCTGTCGACCGGTGCCTACACCGATGATCTCGACTTGGCCGAAGCGGCCGCCGAGAAGATCATCTACTTCTAACCCGCAACGAGAACGGCCAAGCCGACCAGTGCGATGCAAGCCGCGATGATGCGTCGACGTGCGTGTGGTTCCTTCAGAAACACGACACCGACGATTGCGGCAATCACGACACTCGATTCGCGCAACGCGGTGACGTAGCCGACCGATGCGCGTTGAACCGCGATGAGGACCATCCAGTACGTCAGTACCGACGCCGCACCCGCCAGGGTGAGTCGGCGCCAACGCAGTTGCAACGACGACGCCATCGTGGTGCGTCGTCCGATTGCCAATCCGTGCAGCGTCGTGAACAACGCAGTTGTGACCAAGACCGTCAGGGGATACAGATTGCCACCGGTTGCGCGCGATCCATGGCTGTCGAGGACGGAATAAACGCCGATGGTTGCCGCAACGGTGAGTGCGGTTCGCACGTGATCAGAGTCGGCGGGTCCGGCGATGAGCCACAGACCCGCCGCACAAATCGCGATACCGATCACGTTGAGCGCCGACAACGAATCGTTCAGCGCGATCACGCCTCCGACAGCGGCAATCACCGCACCGGTTCCGCGCGCGATCGGATACGACATCGAGAAATCGCCGAGGTCGTATGCCTTCGCGAGAAACCACACGTAACCAACGTGCGTGACGCCGCTGAGTGCGGCCCAACCCCATGCCGATGCGGGAACGCCGCCGAGTGCGAATACGAGACCTGCGCACCCGATGCCGGCGATGAAGAATTGACCCCACAGTGCGTGCCATCTGTCGGAATGTGGTCCGGGTGTCGGCTGTTTGACCGCAAAGTTCCATCCCGCATGCAAAAAAGCTGCGCCAATCGCGAGAAGTGTGGCGCCGAACACGTACTCAACGTACTCACGTCGCCCAGCACCTAGCCTGCATGTGAATGGTTCAGCCGATCGGAATGTTTGACTCGGGCTTCGGAGGCCTGACGGTCGCGAGGGCGGTCATCGACCTCTTGCCGGGCGAAGACCTCGTCTACATCGGCGACACCGGTCGTTATCCGTACGGCAACAAACCACCGGCCGA
>JBEBAF010000076.1:0-3723 GCA_041159045.1 Actinomycetota bacterium | reverse complement strand
GGCAATGACGCGCGCGTAGCGCTTTGCCATCGGTGGGTCGGTCCACAGGTGCGGATTGGGTTTTCCGCCGTCCTTCGGGAACGAGAAGTCGAAGATCCACTCTGCTTCGGGCAGAATCGTCGATCCGATTTCGCAGATCGTTCCACCCTCGGAAAGATTCGCGGTCGCGAGATCCTTCGTCGGCTCTTCCAGCACCAAACCGTTGATGAAAACGATGTCGGCGCTCTCGAGGGTCTTCGCGGCACTGGGTGGCGGTTCGAAGGTGTGGGAGTTGGTTCCCTCGGGAACGAGACCATCGATCACCGCATCGGTGTCGGCTGCGATGTTGGCGACGATGTTGGTGATCGGGGCGACCGTGGTGGCGATACGAATTGGCCGCCCGGAAACCACCGCTCCACCTGTGCAAGTGACCGCGAGATCGGATGCATTCTTCGACGGGACATCGCTCGCAGAATCGCCTGACGAGCCGCCGCAGGCACCCAAAAAGAGACAAAAAGCCGCAAAACCGATGGAAAAAGTCGGGATTCGGCCTGGATTCACGCTTTTAGTTCTAATTGCAATTCGCGGGAAAGCCCACGTTGTGCGACAGATTTCCCGTCAGTTCACGTTGCGCTCGCGCCCCGCCCAGAACGGTGCGCGGAGGTCCTTCTTCAGCACTTTGCCGCTGGGGTTGCGGGGCAGCACGTCGATCCAATCCACACTCGTCGGGCACTTGAACTTGGCAAGACGTTCGCGACTGAAGTCGATGATCTCTTGTTCGGTGACTTCCGCACCTGCCTTGCGCACGACGATCGCTTTGGCCGTTTCTCCCCACTTCTCGTGCGGAACGCCGATGACTGCCACGTCGGCAATCGCGGGGTGCGACATGAGCACGTTCTCGACTTCAGCGGGATAGACGTTCTCGCCACCCGACACGATCATGTCCTTCACACGATCGTGGATGTAGAGGTAGCCGTCGGCATCGAGGTAACCGGCATCGCCGCTGCGGAACCAACCGCCGTCGACGATTGCCTCCTTCGTCGCATCGGGCATCTTCCAATAACCCTTCATCACCTGCGGGCCGCGCAACCAAATTTCACCCACCTCGCCTGTTGGCATGTCGTGGTGAGTTGCAGCGTCGACGACACGCACTTCGACTCCGGGGCCGGGAATGCCACACGAACGCAGGCGGTGCTTGTTCGGACCGTCGGGGTCGTGGTCGACGGGCGGCAGATTGATGACGGCCCCGGTGGTTTCCGTGAGTCCGTATGCCTGCCAGAATCGGCAACCAAAGGTCTTCACCGACTTTGCCAGAACTTCTTCGGAAATCGGCGACGCGCCGTAAACGAAGACTTGCAGGCTCGAAAAGTTTCCCTTGTCGACGTCGGGCACCGCGAGCATGAACTGCAACACCGCCGGAACGAGGAACGCGTGCGTGATGCGTCGCTCGGGAATCAACTTCACGACGGCCGCAGGATCGAGGTCACGCACGATCACCGACGTACAACCGGTGAACATCCCTGCGGTTGCCCAGCCTCCCCCACCAATGTGGAACAACGGCATCGCGATCATGTTCATCGAGTCGGCGTTCAACTCCCACATCTGCGTGGCCATGGGCATGAGCGCGAAGAAGTTGTTGTTCGTGAGCATCACGCCCTTGGGGCGACCCGTGGTTCCGCTCGAATACAACTGGAACGCGACATCGTCCGGCCCCGCAGCAACGTTCGGATCGACATCGGCACCCGATGCGACGAAGTCTTCGTACGCGACCGTTCGGAGATTGCCCACCGGCGTGGAGTCTCCGCCGATGATGACGACGACCGAATCCGGGTGCAGGTCACCGGCGATCGCGTCGAGAATCGAACGGAACTCGTTGTGAGCGATGAACACCCGTGATTCGGCGTCATTGACGATGTAGGCAACTTCGGGCGCGGCAAGCCGCCAATTCACGTCAACGGCGACGGCGTTCAGCAGGCTGCAACCGAAGAAGACCTCGAAGTGTTCGATCGAGTTCTTGTCGAGAAACGACACGCGGTCGATCGGCTTGACTCCCGCCGCAGCGAGTGCTCCCGCCATCTTCTTTGCGCGCGCATACAACTGACCCCACGACAGCGATCGATCACCTTGGATGACGGCGGCCTGACCGGCGCGTTCGACACCGTGAACGCGGACGATGTCTCCGACCGAACCGATTTTCGACGAGTTGTTCTGCCCCATGTGGGGCGAGATTACTTGCCGCTGAGAGCGGCGACGACGGGGGCGAAGGCATCGAGGTTGCCTTCGCTGATCGTGTAGTAGCTGATGCCGTATTCTTCGCGGCGCTTCTGGATCGTCTCGCAGATCTGCTCGACGGTTCCGATGTACGCGTGCGGATGCACCTGCATCGCCTCGACGCTGATGCCGAACATCTTCGCGAAGTTGGCGTTCACGGCATCTGCATCGGGCGTGACGACCGTGAAATACGCGCCGATTTCGAATTCGAGATCGGTGACCTTGCGTCCCACGGACTCGGCACCTTCGCGCACCCATGCGGCCTTCTGGGCGGTCAGCTCGGCCGTGCTCGTCTGTGCACCGCTCGGTCCGATCTTGCCGCTCGAGTTGTCGAAGTTGAAGCTGACGATGTTGGCTTCGCGTCCGGCGATGGTGAGCACGCGCTTGCTGCCTCCACCGACCATGAACTGAATGCCGTTCGGGTTCGCGGGCTTCGGAAGCGCTTCGTAGTCGTGAAGGTGCACGTACTTGCCGTCGAAGTGCACTTCGCCGCCTGCGAAGGCGACCTTTGCAGCCTTGATGTATTCCTCCATGCGCGTGACGCGCTCGCCGGCCGAATCCATCTGGATGCCGAGCGCTTCGTATTCGGCAGCGAGCCACCCTGCGCCGAGACCGAACTCGAGACGGCCGTCGGAGAAGAAATCGAGCGTCGCGGCTTCCTTGATGAGAACCGCTGCTGGTCGGTAGTCGATGCAGAAAACGCGACAACCGATCTTGATGGTCGATGTTGCCTCGGCGGCAACGGCCATCGCCGGCACGGCGGCAAGACCTTGAACCGGGTGGTTGCACTTCTGCAGCGCGGGTCCGGGTCCGAGCAGGTGGTCGGCCAAGTGGAACGCGGAGTAACCGAGGTCTTCCGCCTTCTTCACCTTGTCGCGCCAAGCCTTCGGCGACTCTGCGTTGTACGACTGAATTCCGAAACGGAACGGCTTCATTGGTTCCCCCTGATCGATGCGAGCAAGAAGAAACTAGCCAACCGCAACCGCGTCAGACGATGCCGGGCTCGTGGGGCAACTGGAGAACGCGTTCGCCAACGATGTTTCTCTGCACATGTCCGGTGCCCCCTCCGATGGTGAGCGCCTGCTAGAAGAGGAAAGCGCTCGTCCACACCAAGCGGTCGAGATCGGTTCCGCGGATGTCGGGCGCCAGCACCCCTGACGTGCCCATCAGGTCGACCGCCAACTCGGCCACGTGCTGGCCGTGTTCGTCGGCAAGGATCTTGCGTACGCTCGCCTCGGGCCCGGGCTGTTCGCCACGCAACCGTGCGGTGAGCGAGCGCATGCGAATCAATTCGAGTATCTGATGCTCGATGTAGATGTCGACAATGCGCTGACGCTTGATCGGATCCTCGATCGGGCCGGAACGCTTGATTTGGGCGATGAGATCCATCGCGGTCGGCCCGTGCCCCCACAGGATGCCGCCCGTCGACAGCGAGACGCGTTCGTTGCCGAGCGTCACCTTCGCCAGACGCCA
>JBEBAF010000075.1:0-8067 GCA_041159045.1 Actinomycetota bacterium | reverse complement strand
GTTGTCGTCACGGCTGCGCTCAGAAGTTCATCGAGCGAAGGCGGGCAATACGTTCCTCGGTGCTGGGGTGCGTCGAGAAGAGGCGGGCGACGTTGACGCCGCCACTGCGCTTGTTCTGGAACTCGGCCAGCGGGTTGTGGATGTAGGCCTGTGCTTGCGCCGGAGCAACCTGCATCGGTATTTGTTTCGCGTACACCTCGATACGTTCGAGCGCATTCGCCAGCGGCACGCCCGTGCCGAGTAGTTCGGCGGCGCCGCGGTCGGCTTCGAATTCGCGCGAACGCGACACGGCCATTTGCATCAGAGAAGCCGCAATCGGGGCGAGCATCGAAACCAGCAGAAGTGCGATCGGATTCGGCCGATCGTCGTCGTTGCTTCCGCCGCCACCGAACATCGCGGCCCACATCGCCATGTTCGCAATGAACGAAATTGCCGTGGCAATGGCTGCGGCGACCGACCCGATGAGGATGTCGCGGTGGCGCACATGCATCAGCTCGTGCGCCATCACACCGCGCAGTTCGTCTTCGGGCATCGTGCGCAACAGACCCTCGGTTGCGCACACGACCGCGTTGCGCGGGTTGCGCCCCGTGGCGAACGCGTTCGGTTGTTCGTTCGGCGAAATCGCAACTTTCGGCATCGGGAGGTTCGCACGCGTGGCGAGGTCTTCGATCATGCCGAAGAACATCGGTGCTTCTTCACGCGTGACGAGCCGGGCATTTGCCGACCGAAGAGCAAGCTTGTCGCTGAACCAGTACGACCCACCAACCATGACGAAGGCGAAGAGCAAGCCGATGGTGAGTGAGCTGCTGCTGCCCCCGCCGAGAACGCCGGCGATGGTGACGATGAGTCCACCGAGTCCGGCGAGAAGAATCGCTGTTTTTGCTGAGTTTTTGAACATTTCGGTTTCCCTTCGACTGGTCCCCGCAGGGACGCTTCTTGCGTCGAAGGTCTCTCCCGCCCTGTCGGGCCTGCGGTGCCGGGTTCGGCTTGCGCCGCTCCGTGATGACGACACCGGAGTCGAGGGATACTCCCCTTCAAGGGAAAATGTTAGGCGACAAATTCGGACCTTGCCAACTACTGCCCGAAAAATGGAAGGATTCGTCCATGAAAATCACCGCTGCCGTACTTCCGTCCCATGACGCACCGTTCGAACTGCGCGAACTCGAAATCGGCGAGCCGCTGCCCGGCGAAGTGCTGGTGCGAATCGTCGGAGCGGGAATGTGCCACACCGACCTTTTGGCGCGGATTCCCGGCGCGCCGTTCGCGTCGCCGATCGTGCTTGGCCACGAAGGCTCGGGCATCGTCGAGAAAGTCGGCGCGGGCGTGACCAAGGTTGCCCCCGGCGACCAGGTGGTTCTGTCGTACGCAAGTTGCGGACGTTGCTTGAACTGCGAAACGGGACTTCCGCAGTACTGCGAACTCTTCGGCCCGCTCAATTTCATGGGCTCGCGTCTCGATGGTTCCGCGCCACTTGCCGGCACCGACGGTTCGAAGATGGGTTGCTGTTGGTTCGGTCAATCGAGCTTTGCTTCACATGCCATGGCCAATGAGCGCAACGTTGTGAAGATCACCGCAGACGACGTGAAGCTGGAATTGCTCGGCCCGCTCGGCTGTGGGTTCCAAACGGGTGCCGGTGCGGTGATCAACTCGTTGTCGGCGCGTCCGGGAACGTCGATCGTCGTTTACGGCGCCGGCGCGGTCGGCTTGGCCGGGGTGATGGCCGCAAAGATCGCCGGCTGCACCACGATCATTGCCGTTGACCTGCACGACAATCGCCTGGCGCTCGCGCAGGAACTCGGTGCAACCCACGTGATCAACGCGAAGACGACGGCCGATGTCACGGCTGCGGTTCGCGGAATCACCGGTGCGGGGTCGCATTACGCCCTCGACACCACCGGAGTTCCGGCCGTCACTCGTGGCGCCGTCGATGCATTGCGTGCTGCCGGAACGTGCGTGATGGTTGGCGTGGCGATGGGGGACATCACCATCGGTTCGAGTGGCTTCCTCGACGGCAAGACCCTGAAAGGTGTGATCGAAGGGGATGCCTACCCGGCCGAGTTCATTCCGAAGATGGTGGAATGGCATCGACGTGGCTTGTTTCCGATCGAGAAGTTGGTGAAGACCTATCGACTCGACCAGATCAACGAAGCGCAACACGACAGCGAGTCGGGCGCAACGATCAAACCAATCTTCGTTCTGTAGCCGAGGCGAAACGCCGAGGCGCAGATTCGGCTAGCCGCCGCCCATGCTGCGTCGCCACTCCATGGGGTCGCGCCCGAGTTTGGTGTAGCGATCGGTGATCCAGATGGGGAAGCCGATGTCGCCTCCGTCGGCGACGATTTGTGCCTGCTCGCCGTTCTCGTCCCAGATGTGGCATGTGTTGAGGTTGAAACGCATGCGCGCGAGGCGTTCCTCGCGGGTCGTCGGTTCCGGTTCGACGTGTGAAATGCCTTCGCGAATGTTGACGGATCGCATCGACCACACACTTTGAATCGCAACGGGTGCCATTGCTTGCAACAACGCGGTGGTGTGGGTGCAGCCGCGGGGGCCACCAAAGAGTTCACGCACTTTGTGGGTGAAGCCGCGGGCGATGCTGAGTCCGATGAGGCTCTTGTAGTGAGCGGTGATTGCGGGGCAACCACCGTGCGGGAACACTTCGAACTCGACACCTGCGTCTTTGATGATCATGTCGGGCATGGTCACTTCGAGCGCGACGATCATGTGGTGCAGCGGCAGCGGCTCGGGGTCGTTCGGAATGTAGAGACCGGCCGGTTTCTCGTCGCGCACGGCACCGCGAATGATGATCGTGCTCTCATCCTTGCGGTACGCCTTCACTTCGTAGCGACGCTGGTGAATTTCTTCGAGCGATGAATCGCTTGGCGGGGGGAGAATTTCTTGCATTACATGTCCTCCAAGATGTCGCCGACCTTGTGATCCATCGCGGCGATGATCGGTCGCATGTGGAGTTCTTCGAGTAGTTCGTCACCACGTTCGTTGCCGCCCTGCAGGTTCGACGTGATGACTTGAGCCACGCCCTGTTGCAATAGGGCGGCTCGGTAGTCGTACCACAGGCGGTCGAGTGTGAAACCGCGGAAGCCCGGCTGGTCGGCGGCGAATTCGCTGACCTTGTTGAAGTAGTGCGAGATGAGATGTTCTTCGTGCTGACGACGCATTTCCGGGGTGAGCGACGCAGCAAGAAGATTGCACACATCCCAGGCACCGACATGGCGCGTGCTCAGTTGAAAGTCGATCATCGTGATGGTGTCGGCTCCGGCGCTTCCGCCGAACAGGTAGTTCTCGGCACGGCAATCGGTGTGCGTGAAGGTTTGGTGCCCCTGTTGCACCCACCAGTCGAGCATGTCGGGGTATTTGTCGCACGCCTTATGCAGCGCGTCCATCATGTCGCCGTCGATTCGCGGACCGAAGTGCTCTTTGAAGTGCGGCCACCGAGCTTCTGCCATTGCCTTGCCGGCTTTGTACAAGGGGTTGTTCATCGGCGGAAGCCATGCGAGTTCGTAGAGCTCTTTGGTCTCCCAGAATGCCGCGTGCAGTCGTGCCACCGTTTCGAGAATTCTCTCCGCTTCGTTCAGTGTGAGACCGGTGATCTGGTCGGGGCAGTGGGCGCCGGTGATTTCCTCGATGAGGATGACGAACGGCAGGCCGTCGGCACCCGCATCGGCGTGGTATGGGTGGGGCACCCGAACGTTGAGCCGATTGGCCACGTCTTTGTAGAAGTTCACCTCACGCAAATAGAAGCCCATGGCCTGCGCGAGAAACTGATTTTCCGGGGCGGGGGATTGGCACTTCGCCACGATCGTGGTGGGGCCGGCGCCGGGTCCGTCGACGTAGTCGAGTGTGAGTCGCGCCAGTTCACCGAGAATGCCGACGCCCGTACCGAAGCGGGTGACATCGAAAGTCTTGATGCGACCGACCTCGGATGGCAGAACCTCGTTCAGCCAATCAACGGTGATGTCGGCGATTTGTGAAGGTATTGATGGCATGCGAATCCCCCCGGTCGCAGATTGTGAATGTACGAGAGATCAGTTCGACTGTTCGAGGGCGTCGAGCAGTGTGTTCCACGAGAGCGTCGCGCACTTGATGCGGACAGGAAACTTCACGACACCACGCAGGGCCTCGAGATCGCCGAGCGGCTGCGACTCATCGATGGGTTCCGAAACGGTTTCGTCTTCTTCGATCGACATCATGTGTTTGAAACGGCGAACGAGGTTGCGGATCTCTGCAACGGGCTTGCCCTTGACGGCAGCCGACATCATTGACGCGGAGCTTTGGCTGATCGAGCAGCCCTGACCGCCGATCTTGATGTCGCTGACGATGCCGTCTTTCACGTCGAGGTAGACCTGGATTTCGTCGCCGCAGAGTGGGTTGTGGCCCTCGGCGCGCACGGCGGGTGGCGCGAGCTCGCCACGGTTCCGGGGCGTGCGGTAGTGGTCGAGAATGATCTCGCGGTAGAGGTCTTCCAATCCTGGCATCGGTGCTCCGGTCGTGGGTGAGATCGTTTTCGAATTCAGAAACCGAACAAGTCTCCGGCATTGGCCAATGCATCTGCAAGTGCATCGGCGTCGGCCGTTGAATTGTAGATGTAGAAGCTGGCGCGGGCGGTGGCGTTCGACCCGAGAAGCTTCATGAGGGGCTTGGCGCAGTGGTGCCCGGCGCGCACGCAGACATTGGCCTGGTCGAGGACCTGCGACACGTCGTGGGGGTGCACATTCTTGAACTGGAACGACAGCGTCGCACCTCGGACGGCCACATCGGTGGGGCCGTGGATGGTGATGTCGTCGCCGTAACGCGACTTCAAAAGATTGATCGCGTACCTGGCGGTTTCTGCTTCGTGTACGCGCACGTTGTCCATGCCGAGAGCAGACAGGTACGAAATTGCCGCATGAAGACCGACGGCTTCGGTGATCGGTGGCGTGCCTGCCTCGAATTTTGCCGGGAGTTCGGCGCACGAGAAGCCGTCGAGGCGAACATCGGCGATCATGTTGCCGCCACCGAGGAACGGGGGCATCGCATCGAGCAACGCTTCGCGGCCCCACATGATTCCGATGCCCGACGGACCACACAATTTGTGTGACGAGAACGCGAGGAAGTCGGCGCCCCATTCCCGTACATCGGTGGGATTGTGCGGTACGTACTGACAGCCATCGACGATGGCGATCGCGCCAGCCGCGTGTGCGGCGTCGACGAGTTGCTTCACCGGTGTGATGGTGCCGAGGACGTTGCTCATCGCCGTGAACGAAAAGACCTTGGCGCCGTCGAGCAGGCTTGCGAGGTTGGAGAGATCGAGTTGACCGTCGGCAGTGAGCGGCACCCATCGCAGCTGGATTCCGCGTTCGGCCGCGAGCATGTGCCACGGAACGATGTTCGCGTGGTGTTCCATGTGGGTGAGAACGACCGCGTCTCCTGCGTGCAGGTTGGCCCGACCCCACGACTGAACGATGAGGTTCAGGGATTCGGTCGCGTTCTTCGTGAAGACGACCTCGTGAACCTTGGGCGCATTGATGAAACGACGCACGGCCGTGCGCGCGCCCTCGAATGCATCGGTGGCCTCGGCCGCGATTTGGTACGCGCTGCGGTTGATGGGTCCGTACGACGTTTCCATGAATCGCGACATGGCGTCGATGACTTGTCGTGGCTTCTGCGAGGTGTTCGCCGAATCGAGGTAAACGAGGGGCTTGCCGTTGATCTCGCGTTCGAGAAGGGGGAAGTCCTTCTTCACAACTACGGGATCGAAGGTCATGGCTGTCTTTCTAGTCGCCTCAGCGGTAGGCCTCGTAGCCCGACTTTTCCAGTTCCTCGGCGATTTCCATGCCGCCGGACTTCACGATGCGACCATCGACCATGATGTGCACGAAATCGGGCTGCAATTCGTCGAGCAGGCGCTGATAGTGGGTGATGAGAACGATTCCGAGATTCGGACGATCGGTGCGCACTTCTCGGATGCCCTTCGCGACGATGCGCAACGCGTCGATGTCGAGGCCCGAGTCGGTTTCGTCGAGGATCGCGAGTTCCGGTTCGAGGATTGCCATCTGCATGATTTCATTGCGCTTCTTCTCGCCACCCGAGAAGCCCTCGTTGAGGTAGCGGTCGACGAACGACGAATCCATGCCCAGTCGCTTCATCCAGTCCATGATCGACAAACGCAGTTCGAGCACCGAAAGGTCGATGCCTTTGCGTGCCGAGAGGGCCTGGCGCAGGAACTGAATCACCGATACGCCGGCGATTTCTTGGGGGTACTGGAAGGCAAGAAAGATGCCTGCCTTTGCCCGCACGTCGGTTGACCAGTCAGTGATGTCTTCCCCCTGGAAGAGGATGCGTCCCGACGTGACGTTGTACTCGGGGGAGGCGAGGAGGGTGGATGCGAGGGTTGACTTGCCGCAGCCGTTTGGCCCCATGATGGCGTGTACTTCGCCGGCATTGACGGTGAGGTTGAGACCCTTCAGGATCTCTTTCGGTGCGCCCTGATCGTCGTCGGTCACCGGCTCGACATGCAGGGATTCGATGCGGAACAGCTCACTCACGGCGGAAATTGTACGAGCCGCCGGACGGGTTTTCACTATGCAGATAGTGGAAATTATCCGGCCGTACCCGCCGCAGCGAGGGCCTTCCAGATGCGCGGATACGAGGGGTATTCGCGATCGGGGGTGATGTAGCCGGAATCCCGCAGGTGGCGGGTGTAGGCGGGCAGGTTGCGGAACGGCACCCCCGGGTCGACGTGGTGGGCGGTGTGAAAACCGATGTTGTACGGAACGAGGAAGAACCGTGCAAACCAGTGTTGTCGCACCGCGTGGGTTGACATGCGCCGATCGGCACCGGCCTGCATGCCACCGTGTTCGGCGATCGAGCGCAAACGGTTGATGACCCGCCAGACCGTGAGGTTCGGCAGCAACCACAACAGCGGATAGACGATTGGGTGCCCTGAAGCGATGCCGATTGCGAACAAAACCAGCTGCAGACCCCAGATCTTCTGCTGAGTTTTCCGTGCGCGTGGATCGGGTGCGCGCAATCCGCGCAACTGCGCTCGGAACAACTTTGTGCCCGTGATGCCGAGTGCATCGCGTGTGAGCTTGCGGCGAAAACTCGAACGGGTGACGGGGTAGTTCGCATACAGGGGAATATCGGGTTCGTCGGGACCGAACTCTTCGCGGTGGTGAGCCATGTGGACGCGTCGGTACGCCGGTGTGCTGGTGAAGTCGGGGAATCCGAGAAGCCAGTTCCCGACGAAGTCGTTCGCACGCTTGTTGGAAAAGAGCGTGCGGTGCGCTGCCTCGTGCATCAGCGAGAGAAATTGTGCGTGCGCGCGACCCATGAGAAGGAAGGCGGTGATGCGCAGAGGAACCGAGTCGATGCGAACAGCTGCAACGATGATGGCAAAAGTTTGGACGTAGAGCATCGTCACGCTGAGCGCGTTACGAAAATCCGGAATTCGGCGCAATTCGTCACGAAACGGAGGCGTGGGTCGGCCATCGGACTGGATGAAATCGTCGTCGCGTGCCGGAAGGAGCGTCGACGGATCCGGCGACATGCCACCGAGTACGAAACGAGCGTTACCCACGGCTCCATTATCACCCACCGTTACACTCGTGGCGTGGGTCAGCAGTTGGTTCGTCACGTGCTGATCGTCAATCAACACGGCGACAACCGGGGCGACGAAGCGGCGCTTCACGGAATGCTCTCCGGAGTCTCCGCGGCGGCCGACGGGCCGGTTCGGTTCACGGTGATTCATCAGTTCGCCAACGACCATTCGGCGAAGGAACTCGCGCGTTCAGCGGGTTTTGATGTCGAATGGATCACGCTGAAGTTGTCGCCGATCGAAGGTATTCGACTCGTCGCTTTTCTCGCCCTCGGTCGGTTCGTGGGTGCGAAGTTCTTCCTGGGTCGAATCGGTAGGGCAACCATCGATGCCTACGAGTCGGCCGATGTGGTGGTTTCCGCGCCTGGTGGACCCTATTTCGGAGACATCTACATCGGGCACGAACCGGTTCATTGGTTGTATGTCTGGATGGCCCGTATGTTCGCGAAGCCATCGATGCTCTTCGCAACGTCGGC
>JBEBAF010000074.1:0-5778 GCA_041159045.1 Actinomycetota bacterium | reverse complement strand
GGCCACCACGTTGCTTGCCATGGTCGACGCGGCCATCGGTGGCAAGACCGGTGTCAATCTGCCCGAAGGCAAGAATCTCGTCGGCGCCTTCTGGCAGCCGTCCGCCGTTGTGTGCGACACCGACTATCTGGCAACGTTGCCCGAACGCGAACTGCGTTGCGGTTGGGGGGAAGTCGCCAAGTATCACTTCCTCACCGGCGACGACATGTTGTCGATGTCCACCGACGAACGCGTTGCGCGCTGCGCGCAAATCAAGGCCGACATCGTGGCGGCCGACGAACGTGAAGGCGGCCGACGGGCGTTGCTCAATTACGGGCACACGTTCGGGCATGCAATAGAAACGGTGACGGGCCATCGATTCGCGCACGGTGAAGCAGTGGCGATTGGTCTGGTGTGCGCCGCGCATCTGGCACACCTGTCGGGCCGTATCAACGCCGACCGAGTCGAGCAGCACTACGACGTTCTTGCCGCGTACGGTCTTGAGTCATCACTACCTGCCGATGTCGATCACGATGCCCTCGTTGCCGCGATGTGGCGTGACAAGAAGGCCACCGACGGCTTGGTGTTCATCCTCGACGGGCCAAACGGCCTCGAGTCTGTTCCGGGTGTCGACCCGACTCTCGTGACCCAAGCGCTTGGCGCCGCCGCTGCGGTACGGTGACATCATGACGGCTGTGCGCATTCTTCTCGTGAACGGGCCGAACCTGAATCTTCTCGGCACGCGCGAGCCCGCCATCTATGGCACGGCGACACTCGACGACCACGTTGCCGCCGTTGGTGAATCGTGCAGTCATCGGGGCTGGTCGCTTCGGCACATTCAGTCGAACAGCGAAGCCGAGCTCGTCGGTGCAATTCACGACGCACGGAAATCTGCCGACGCGATCATCATCAATCCCGGTGCATTCACGCACTATTCCTGGGCCATTCATGATGCGCTCGCGGCGTTCGATGGCCCGATCATTGAAGTGCATCTCTCGCAGCCTCTGAAGCGTGAATCGTGGCGCCACACAAGTGTCGTGGCTCCTCTCGCCATCGGAACGATCGCGGGTTTCGGGCCGGCGGGTTATGTGCTTGCCGTCGATGCCCTCGCGCGGCATCTCGAAAAGGGATAGCCCATGGACAAGGTCGGGGGCTTCGAACCGCTCGATTGTTCGCGACATCACGCTCGACTTCTCGACGCGATCAATGGTTTTCGTGACAACGGAACTCTCGACGGGGCAATCGTTACGTCATCGGCCAACGTGCGATGGTTGACGGGCTTCACGGGTAGCTCGGGCGTCGCAATCGCCCGACCGGGGGAGCCGCTGCTTCTCATCACCGATGGCCGATACACCGAGCAGGCCAAACACGAGGCCGCGGCATGTCGTGTCAGCCTCGAAGTCGTCACACGTTCGTCGATGGCCGAAATCCGTGACGCCATTGCCGAAGTCATCGTGCGTGGCTCATTGTGGGGAATCGAGGCGGACAACGTCAGTTTGTCCGACCATGAGGCTCTCCTCGCGACGTGCGGTCGGCGCGGGGTGCCGCTCGAGCGACGGAACTTCGTCGACGTCACCAGTCTCTTTGTTGGACTCAGACGAACGAAGAGCCCCGCCGAAATTCAACGCATTCGACACGCCGCACAAGTCGCCGACAGGGCGCTGGCCGATGTTGCGCATTTGGTCCGCGTCGGTACGAGCGAGCGGCAATTCCGCAACGAGCTTGATGCGGCGATGCGGCGTCACGGAGCCGATGACGTGAGTTTTGCCACGATCGTCGCTTCGGGGCCGAACGCCGCGCTGCCACATCATCATCCGGGGGACAGGAGCTTTGACGCCGGCGATGCGGTCGTGGTTGATTTCGGTGCACTCGTGGACGGTTACCACTCCGACATGACCAGAACTTTCGTGATCGACGGGCCGGGATCTACCGACATGCTCGTGCGCCACGATCTCGTGCGCCGCGCATGCGAAGCCGGGGTTGCCGTGGTCGGTCCCGGTGTGAAGGCCAGCGACATCGATGCGGCCTGCCGATCGGTTTTGGCTTCCGGCGGTCTCGAAGCCGAGCTGACCCACGGGGTCGGGCACGGCGTGGGTCTGCAAATCCACGAAGCCCCATGGATCAATTCACGATCCACCGACGTTCTGCAACCCGGTGACGTGGTGACGGTCGAGCCCGGGGCGTATCGTGTGGGACTCGGAGGCGTCCGCGTCGAGGAACTCCTCGTCGTCACAGAATCCGGACACCTCGTCCTCACAAGAAGCCCGAAGGAACCCATATGCCCGCAATCTCCACGAACGACTTCAAGAACGGGATAACGCTCGAACTCGACAACGGCCTTTTCACGGTCGTCGAGTTTCAGCACGTGAAGCCCGGCAAGGGCGGCGCCTTCGTTCGCACCAAGTTGCGCAATCTGCGCAACGGGAACCTTCTCGAGAAAACCTTCAACGCCGGTGTCAAGGTCGAACAGGCAATCCTCGACAAGCGTGACATGCAGTATCTCTACAAAGACGGCGACGACTACGTCTTCATGGACACCGAGTCCTACGACCAGATGACGGTTCGCCCGGCGGCTCTCGGCGAAACAGCCGATTATCTCGTCGAATCGGCGATGGTCATCATGGCCATTTACAACGGCGACATCGTCGGGGTTGAAATTCCGGCAAGCGTCGAGCTTTAAATCACCGAAACCGAGCCCGGCATCCAGGGTGATCGCGTGTCTGGTGCACGCAAGCCTGCGACGCTGCAAACCGGCAAGGTCATTCAGGTGCCGTTGTTCGTCAACATCGGCGACAGAGTCAAGGTTGACACCCGCACCGGCGACTACATCACACGCGTGTGATGTCGACAATCGAAGCCGCTGAAGCACGCGAACGCGCACTCGTGCTGTTGTACGAGGCAGAGTCGCGCGGATCTTCGGTGGCCGACGTCGTTGCCGCGGAAGTCGTCAAGCCTGCGCAATTCGCCGTCGAACTCGCCCAGGGCGTCGAGTCCAATCAGTCACGCTACGACGCACTGATTTCCTCCAAGGCCAGAGGTTGGCGGCTCGATCGCATGCCCATGATCGACAGGGCAATCCTTCGTCTTGCACTGCACGAACTTGCGACCCATGGCGAAACGCCCACTGCGGTCGTTCTCAACGAGGCGGTTGAGTTGGCAAAGCGCTATTCAACGGAAGATTCGGGACGATTCGTCAACGGCGTGTTGGCTGCACTGGTTCCCGAGGTGCGCTGACTGCTAATCTGACGCCAACACATCGACCGTCAAACGGGTCCCGTGAGGCCCGAACGGAAGGAAAAATGGCTAGTCAATCTTTCGACCGGGAAACCGGTCCTGCACCGAGCACAGGCTCGGTGTGCGTTCTCCCTGCCGAGCAGGTGAGACGGGCGATCAAGCGCATCGCCCACGAGATTCTGGAAAACATCGCCGGCGGCGGGCGAGTGCCTTTCGTTTTGATGGGCCTGCAACGCGGTGGGGTGTGGATCGCCGATCAGTTGCGCGACGAAATCCGCGCCATCGATGCGGCTGCCGAAGTCGACTGCGGTGCGGTCGATGTCAGCATGTATCGCGACGACCTCGGACTGCGCCCCACGGTGCCTGCAAGTGCTTCGATCGTCCCGCGTTCCCTTGATGGTGTTGAGGTGATCCTCGTGGACGACGTGCTCTACACCGGTCGAACGGTCCGGGCAGCGCTCGACGCCCTCATCGAATACGGGCGGCCTCGCGCGGTGCGTCTCGCGGTTTTGGTCGATCGTGGACACCGCGAATTGCCAATTCGGCCCGATTTCGTGGGAAAGAACCTGCCAACCCACTCATCCGACGAAGTGTCGGTGTTGCCCGAGGGAGTTTTCGTGGCGAACGGGGTGCACAAGTGAAGCACCTCATCTCGCTGGATGATCTCGACGTCAACGACCTCGGTGCGATTCTCTCGACCGCCGACCACATGTCCGAGGTTCTGGCGCGACCCCAACCCAAGGTTCCGGCGCTCAGAACGAAGACCGTCTGCAGTCTCTTTTTCGAAGACAGCACGCGCACCCGGCTTTCGTTCGAGACGGCGGCCAAGCGATTGTCCGCCGAAACGCTCACATTCAGTGCGGCGTCGTCGAGCGTCAACAAAGGTGAAAGTCTCCGCGACACGGTCGAAACCTTGGCAGCCATGGGTGTCGACGTGTTCGTCGTGCGTCACAAGACCTCGGGGCTTCCGCTCGCCATCACGCGTTGGTGCGATGCGCACGTCGTCAATGCCGGCGACGGCGCTCACCAACACCCGACGCAAGGTCTTCTCGACGCGTACACCCTCACGCGGGCACTGCAGCGCGGCAACGACCTGTCAGGCGTACGCATCGCGATGGTCGGCGATATCAGGCACAGCAGAGTCGCCCGCAGCACGATCAGAGCATTTCATCTACTGGGTGCAGAAGTGGTGCTGGTGGCACCGGCGTCATTGTTGCCGCCAGCGTTCGACACGCCGGCGCGCATCACGCACAGTCTCGATTCCGTGATCGATTCGATCGATGTTCTCTATCTGTTGCGTATGCAGCGCGAACGCATGGACAATGCATTCATCTCGTCGCCGGGTGAATACTCGTCGCACTTCGGGTTGACCCCCGAACGATTGGCCAGAATGCGCGACGGCGCCTTCCTCATGCACCCCGGTCCGATGAATCACGGCATCGAATTGGCGGTCGACATTGATTCGCTCGCGGAACACGGCGTCACGAATCTGGTGACGAGGCAGGTCACCAACGGAATCGCCGTTCGCATGGCGGTTCTCTTTTCGCTGTTCGGTACGGGTTTGGAGGAAGCAAATGTCTGAACGTTCCACGTCCTTCGTGATAGTCGGAGGCACAATCATCAATCGGGCCGGTGAAGTGCGGTCCGACGTGCTTGTCGAAAACGGATTCGTCACACGCGTTGGTTCCGACTTCGTGGACTCACTTGATTCAGAGGATGCAGGCGGACCCAAGCGTCTCGACGCGCGCGGTTGTGTCATTTCTGCATCGTTCGTCGACTTGCACACGCACATGCGTGAGCCCGGCAGGGAGGAATCGGAAACCATTGCGACCGCCTCGCGGGCGGCGGCGCTCGGCGGATATGGCGCGTGCATCGCAATGCCGAACACCGAGCCTGCGCAAGACAGCGTCCCCGTCGTTGAATTCGTGCGTTTGCAAGGGCAGCGGGCCGGTCTGGTGACGGTCGAACCATCCGGCTGTATCACCGTGGGTCGTGGCGGTATCCAGCTTGCACCGTTCCACTCGCTGGCGGCGGCTGGTGTGCGGCTGTTCACCGACGATGGCAACGGAGTTCAAGATCCTCTGATCATGCGTCGCGCTCTCGAGCACGCGAAAGAACTCGACGTCACCCTGGCTCAGCACTGCGAGGTTTCCCGCCTTACCGAAGGCGCGGTGATGCACGAGGGATGCTGCTCGTCGCGGCTCGGTCTTCCGGGTTGGCCCGCGATCGCGGAAGTGTTGATGTTGCAGCGCGACGTGGAACTCGTGCGAGCAACCGGAGCCAAAATGCATTTCCTCCATTTGTCCACCGCCCGTAGTGTGGAAATCGTGCGGCAGGCCAAGAACGACGGTCTTCCGGTGACTGCCGAAGTGACTCCGCATCACATCAGCCTCACCGACGAGCGGTTGGCGACGTTCAGTGCCATCTTCAAGGTGAACCCACCGTTGCGAACCATGGAAGACATCGAGGCATTGCGGGCAGGTTTGGCTGACGGCACGATCGATGCGATCGCAACCGACCACGCTCCGCATGCGCCCCATTTGAAAGAGCAAGATCTCTCTGCGG
>JBEBAF010000073.1:0-5348 GCA_041159045.1 Actinomycetota bacterium | reverse complement strand
CGCTGCATACGGTCGACGAGAATTTCGAGGTGCAACTCGCCCATTCCCGAGATGACGGTCTGGCCGGTTTCTTCGTCGGTACGCACGCGGAACGTGGGGTCTTCGTCGGACAGTGACTTGAGCGCCTTGCCCAACTTGTCTTGATCGTCCTTGGTCTTCGGCTCGATGGCGACGTGGATAACCGGCTCGGGGAATTCCATGCGCTCGAGGATGACCGCGTTGTCGCGATCGCAGAGCGTGTCACCCGTGGTGGTTTCCTTGAAACCAAGACCCGCGACGATGTCGCCGGCCATTGCAACGTCGAGATCTTCGCGCTGGTTTGCGTGCATGAGAAGAATGCGTCCGAGGCGCTCTTTGCGTTCCTTCGTGCTGTTGTAGATCTCGTCACCCTTGTTGACGGTGCCCGAGTACACGCGGAAGTACGTGAGCTTGCCGAATGGGTCGGCCACGATCTTGAATGCGAGCGCTGCGAAGGGTCCGTTCTCGTCGGCCGCGCGGTCGATGGTTTGATCGCCCTTCAGGTTGGTTCCCTGTGCTGCCGGAATGTCGAGCGGGCTGGGCAGGAAGTCGACGACCGCGTCGAGCATCGGCTGGACGCCCTTGTTCTTGAATGCAGAACCGCAGAGGATCGGCACGAAGTCGAACGCAAGCGTTCCCTTACGAATTGCGGTTTTGATTTCCTTCTCGGTGACTTCTTCTCCACCGAGGTACTTCTCCATGAAGACGTCGTCGGAAGTGGCGATGGTTTCGAGAAGCTGCTCGCGGTACATGTTCGCTTCGTCGATCTGGTCGGCGGGAATGTCGACTTCGTCCCACTTCGCGCCGAGTTCTTCGTCGCGCCAGATGAGCGCCTTCATCTTCACGATGTCGATGAGACCAATGAAGGGCTTGTTCGATTCGGGGCCGCCTGCACCGACGGGAATCTGAATCACGGCCGGCACCGCCTGCAGGCGGTCCTTCACCATGTCGACGGTGCGGTAGAAGTTTGCACCGATGCGGTCCATCTTGTTGACGAAGCACATGCGCGGAACGCGGTACTTGTTGGCCTGACGCCACACGGTTTCGGTTTGCGGCTCGACGCCGGCGACCGAGTCGAACACCGTGACGGCGCCGTCGAGTACGCGCAGCGAACGCTCGACTTCGATGGTGAAGTCGACGTGGCCCGGGGTGTCGATGATGTTGATGCGGTGGTTGTTCCAGATGCACGTGGTGGCAGCGGAGGTGATGGTGATACCACGCTCTTGTTCCTGGGCCATGTGGTCCATGGTTGCTGCACCTTCGTGCACTTCACCGATCTTGTAGGACTTACCGGTGTAGTAAAGGATGCGCTCGGTGGTGGTTGTCTTGCCGGCGTCGATGTGCGCCATGATCCCGATGTTGCGGGTGCGCTCGAGGGGGTATTCACGCTTTGCCATTGTCAGTTTCTTTCGTTGCGCATCGGGGGGTGGGAATAGCGGAGCCGACTACCAGCGGTAGTGAGCAAAGGCCTTGTTCGACTCGGCCATCTTCTGCATGTCGTCGCGCTTCTTGATGGAAGCACCGAGACCGTTTGCTGCATCGAGCAGCTCGTTCGCCAGGCATTCAGCCATGGTCTTTTCGCGGCGGCTACGCGAGTAGTCGACAACCCAACGCACGGCAAGCGTGCTGGCGCGGCGCGGACGAACCTCGACGGGCACCTGATAGGTGGCGCCACCAACGCGACGGCTGCGCACTTCGAGCGGCGGCTTCACGTTGTCGATTGCGCGCTTCACGGTTGACAGCGGCTCTGCGCCGGTCTTTGTTTCGATGATCTTCATCGCGTCGTACACGATGTTTTCGGCGATGCTCTTCTTGCCGTGCAACATGATCTTGTTGACGAGCTGGGTGACGAGCAGCGAGCGGTAGACCGGGTCGGGAGTCATCTCGCGACGCTGGGCTGGTCCTTTGCGGGGCATGTGTTACCTGTTTCTTTCTTGCTGTTCGTCGAGGATTACTTGTCGCGCTTCGCGCCGTAACGGCTGCGCGCCTGCTTGCGGTTCTTCACGCCGGCTGCGTCGAGCGCGCCGCGGATGATCTTGTAGCGAACACCGGGAAGGTCGCGCACGCGGCCGCCGCGCACGAGAACGATGGAGTGCTCTTGGAGGTTGTGGCCTTCACCCGGGATGTACGCGGTGACTTCAACACCGCTGGTGAGACGCACGCGAGCCACCTTGCGCAGTGCCGAGTTCGGCTTCTTCGGCGTGGTGGTGAACACGCGCGTGCACACGCCACGACGCTGGGGCGAACCCTTGAGCGCGGGGGTCTTCGTCTTCGATGTCTTGACGCTGCGACCCTGGCGGATCAACTGCTGAATTGTGGGCACGCGTGAACCTCTTCTGATTGCGAAATTTCTGGATGCGACTTCTCTGCGAATTGCGACTGGAGGAGGACGAAAATCCGCCCTCTAGAACCCGTGAAACGCTATAAGCGACCCCGCGCCGGCAACAACCTGCCGACGCCGAGGTCGCAAATGCGTGATCAGGCGTTTTCGGCGTCGGCCTCGGGGTGGACGTAGGAACCCTGAATGCCCGCCAAGAAGGCGGCCGGGTCTTCTTCGTCGCTCGAGTAGAACGCCATCGGCTCGTAGTCCGGAGCTTCGATGCCGAAGTTCCGGTACAGCTGCATACCCGTACCGGCCGGGATGAGCTTGCCGATGATGATGTTTTCCTTGAGGCCCACCAGGCTGTCGCCGCGGCCGTCGATGGCAGCCTCGGTGAGAACGCGGGTGGTCTCTTGGAACGACGCGGCCGACAGCCACGACTCGGTGGCAAGCGACGCCTTGGTGATGCCCATGAGTTCGGGGCGACCTTCGGCGGGGCGCTTGCCCTCTTCGACGACGCGACGGTTGGTGTCGCGGAACACCTTGGCATCGGCACGCTCGCCGGGGAGGAAGCCGGTGTCACCCGGTTCCTGCACGCCGATGCGGCGCGTCATCTGACGCACGATGAGTTCGATGTGCTTGTCGTGGATCGATACACCCTGATCGCGGTACACCTTCTGAACTTCCTCGACGAGGTACACCTGCGTCTCGCGGATGCCCTTGATCTCGAGGAGTTCCTTCGGATCGTACGGACCATCGGTGAGCGGTTCGCCGGCATGCGCCTCGGCACCATCACGGATGTTTGCCATGAGGCGGCTTCCGGTGGGCAGCAAGGTGAGGTGTTCTTCACCCTTGTCGTCGATGACGGTGACGGGGATTCCCTTGCCTTCGTCTTCGCCGATACGAATGACACCGCTTGCACGTGCGAGACGTGCAGAACCACGCGGTGTGCGGGCTTCGAAAAGTTCAACGACGCGCGGAAGACCGCCGGCGATGTCTTTTCCTGCAACACCACCCGTGTGGAAGGTACGCATGGTCAGCTGAGTACCGGGCTCACCGATCGACTGTGCAGCGATGACACCGACTGCTTCGCCGAGTTCGATGGCCTTGCCGGTTGCAAGTGAACGGCCGTAGCACAGCGCACACACGCCGAGTTCGGCGTCGCATGTGAGCACCGAACGAACGCGGACGCGGTTGATCGTTGCATCGTCACGAAGGCTCGCAACGTCGGCGTCGTCGAGGATGCGGTTCTTTTCGAGAACCGTGCCGTCGGCAAGAGTGACATCACCCAGCAGTGCGCGACCGAACAACTTCGTTTCGAGATACGCACGCGTGTTCGCGGTGTCCTTCTGGACGTTCTCCACCCACACACCGAGCGTGGTGCCGCAGTCGTGTTCGCGGATGATGAGTTCCTGGGCGACGTCGACGAGACGGCGCGTGAGGTAACCCGAGTCGGCGGTACGCAGAGCGGTGTCGACGAGTCCCTTACGTGCACCCGGCGTTGCAATGAAGTACTCGAGTGTTTCGAGACCTTCGCGGAAGTTGCTCTTGATGGGACGAGGAATCATGTCACCGCGGGGGTTGGCCACGAGGCCGCGCATTCCCGCGATCTGCTTCATCTGCGTCATGTTTCCGCGGGCACCGGAACCGACCATCATTTCGATCGGGTTGAAGCGCTGCGCCTTGAATTCCTTTTCCATCGCGCTTTGCACCTCGGCGGTGGCATCGGTCCAGATGCGCACTTCCTGCTGACGGCGCTCGCCGTCGGTGATGATGCCTCGACGGAACTGGTTCTCGACCTTGTCGGCCTGCTTTTCGAACTCGTCGAGAATGGCCCGCTTGGTGGCGGGGGTCTTCACGTCTTCGATGGAGATGGTGAGTCCCGACTGAGCCGCGTAGCGGTAACAGACGTTCTTGATGTTGTCGAGCGACTGCGCGATGATGGCCTTCGGGTAGTTGTCCGCGAGACGCTCGACGATCAGACCCATTTCCTTCTTCTTCAGCGGCTCGTTGATGTGGCCGAAGCGCTCGGTGTAGTCGGCGGGCAACGCCTCTTCGAAGAGCAGACGGCCGGCCGTGGTGTCGATCGTGCGCCGGTCACCCGTGGAGAGGGTTTCGCGGAACTTGATCGGCGTGTGCAGCGAGATCGACTTCTCGTCGAGCGCGCGGAACACTTCCCAACGGTGCTGGAACGTGCGACCCGCACCCGCCGACTCGGCGACGAGTTCGGTGAGGTAGAAGCCACCGATGATCATGTCCTGCGACGGGGTCACGATCGGACGACCCGACGCCGGCGAGAGGATGTTGTTCGCCGACAACATGAGAACGCGTGCCTCGGCCTGGGCCTCGGCTGACAGCGGCAGGTGAACCGCCATCTGGTCACCGTCGAAGTCGGCGTTGAATGCAGTGCACACGAGCGGGTGGATCTGGATTGCCTTGCCCTCGACGAGAACCGGCTCGAAGGCCTGAATACCGAGGCGGTGCAGTGTCGGTGCGCGGTTCAGCAGCACCGGGTGTTCCTTGATGACGTCTTCGAGAACGTCCCACACCTGCGGACGACGGCGCTCGACCATGCGCTTGGCCGACTTGATGTTCTGTGCGAGTTCGAGGTCGACGAGACGCTTCATCACGAACGGCTTGAACAGCTCGAGTGCCATCAGCTTCGGCAGACCGCACTGGTGCAGACGCAGCGTCGGACCGGCCACGATGACCGAACGACCCGAGTAGTCGACGCGCTTTCCGAGCAGGTTCTGACGGAAACGGCCCTGCTTGCCCTTCAGCATGTCGGACAGCGACTTGAGCGGACGGTTGCCGGGACCCGTGACCGGGCGGCCGCGGCGGCCGTTGTCGAACAACGCGTCGCTTGCTTCCTGGAGCATGCGCTTTTCGTTGTTCTTGATGATCTGCGGGGTCTGCTGCTCGTCGAATCGCTTCAGACGGTTGTTGCGGTTGATGACACGACGGTAGAGATCGTTGAGGTCGGAGGTCGCGAATCGTCCACCATCAAGCT
>JBEBAF010000072.1:0-4628 GCA_041159045.1 Actinomycetota bacterium | reverse complement strand
GTCACGTCGACGACGTCCACTTCCGAAGGGTTCGACCAAACGGAATTCTCTTCGTTCCACGAAAGCATCGTCGTCGGATCGGACGCCTGGTTGACGACGAAGTGCCACAGGTCGTAGCCGGCGGCTTGGAAGGTTTCCGACGAACAATCCGATGAACTGTTGCCGTCGAAATCGGATGCGGTTGTCCCTTCGCCCAGGTTGTCAACCAGATGATCTCCACCGGACGCTGCGTTGCCGTTTCCCGATGCAACCACGGCAATCAGGCCCGCGGATGCCAACAACGCCACGACTCCACCGAAGGCGAATCGTGTCTTCTTCTTCATACCCAGTGCTCCCTTCTTCGACCCGCGGATCGGGCTCGATGGGCTCACTGAATCGCAACGTATGTACCGAATGGCACGACATTGCGTGAATGGGTATGGCTATCCGAACCTCCTCAGGCGGCTTCGCCGAGCACGCGGATTGCCCTGCGCTTCGGGTGCAACTTGAAGCGCTCGGCCACGGCGGTGCGCACGTGAGCAACGGCCTCGTCTACGTCGTCGGTGACGAGCAACAGATCCAGGTCGGAACGATCGATCTTTCCGTCACGAACCATGCGGTCGAGTTGTTCGTCGAGCCCGCTCCAGTAGGCACGGCCCATCACCACGACGGGGAAATCGAGGATCTTCTTCGTTTGAATCAGCGTCAGTGCCTCGAACAACTCATCCAAGGTTCCGAACCCGCCGGGCAGAACGATGAATGCGTACGAATACTTCACCAGCATGACCTTGCGCACGAAGAAGTAATTGAAGTCGATGCTGACATCGAGGAAGTCGTTCGGTTTTTGTTCGTGCGGCAAGCGGATGTTGCAGCCGATGCTCGTGGCGCCGGCATCACGCGCACCCCGATTCGCGGCTTCCATCACGCCGGGCCCTCCCCCGGTGATGATCGAAAAACCGTCGCGCCCCAAGCCGCACGAGACACGCCGCGCAACGTCGTAGTCGAACGATCCTTCGTCGACCCGAGCCGATCCGAATACCGTCACGCAAGGACCCACGAAGTGCAGTCGGCGAAATCCCCTGAACATCTCACGGGCAACCCGGCCGATGGTGCCGAATTCCTTTGCGCGCGAACGAGGACCCTGCAGGAGGGAATGTTCAAACCGTCGATTCAGCTTCACAACTGCAACCTACTTCGACCCGTCGGCGACAAATCTTCTGGCGGTGGTGCGGTCGTCATCAGATGCGTTCGAGCGCTTCTCCATCGAAGAGCGGCGTGATACCGAGATTCCGTTCGTCATCATGCAATTCGGCATCGGTGGGCACCGAAAGATCGCCGGAGGCTGCAGCAAATATGATCGGCAACAAACGTGCGTCGCTTGTGGTGTTGAGAAACAAACCCTCGCGAGACAGCACGTAACGAACGGCGCGACCGATGGCTTCCGGATCGCTGATCGGTTCGTACCAACTGAACTTCTTTGCATCGGTTTCACCCCAACGACGTTTGGCGATCGACTTGATGGTTTGGGTCGCCACGTTTCGCTCGGCGCAGACCGCAAGCAACTTCTCGACATCGCCGCGGTAATCGGGCCACGACATCATCGTGTGGTTGTACGGAAAAAGCACCGAGTCGAAATCACGTCGTTCGAGGCTGCGTAGATGCATGCCGGGGATACGCCGCCCGTGGCCGGTCACACCGATGAATCGAACCAGGCCTTCGTCGCGAGCGGCAAACAGAGCGTCAACCGCACCACCCTTAGCGTGAGCCTCTTCCCATTCGTCCGGTTCCACGAGGTTGTGCAGCTGAATCAGATCAACGGAGTCAACCCCCATCCGCGTCAGCGAACCCTCGAGATCACGACGTGCGTCGTCACCACCGCGCATGCCCGTTTTCGTCGCGAGGAAAATCTTCGAACGGTTGTCCACCAACCAGGGCGCCAGATTCAATTCGGCCTTGCCGTTGCCATAACTGGCGGCGACATCGAAGTGATTCACGCCGCTTGCGGCAACGAGCTCGAGGGTCGCCGCTGCGCGTTCCGGACTCATTCCACTCAACGCGGCGGCACCGAAGATCACTCGCGTGGATTCGTGTCCGGTTCTGCCGAATGGTGCGCGAGGAAGCATGACGCAAGTATTGCCGAGCGCTCGCCGGCCAACTGAACGTAGGTACCTACCGAGGTTCTGCTCCCAAACAGCGGCAGCGTGACCCCATGAGTTTCGGAGGCTGGTGGTCGAAGTCACGTCGTGGTCGCAACACACAACGCAGACGGTCGAAGTGGTTGCGACGGCGCGACCACGAAGAGGTCAACCTCGAAATCGCCCAGGATTACTCCGACCACATCTCACGTGGCTCGGAGTAGCCGTTAGTCGGCGAGTCCGGCTGCGATTGCCTTGTTGGTCTGCTCGCGGAACTTCACCACGTCGAAGCCAACGATCAGCTTCACCGGCGTTTCGATGATCACGCGGTGCGGTGAATCGAGAAACTTGGCAAACGCCTGGCGGTACTGATCTTGGGGGTTCGCTGCGGCCCCCGACAAGGCGCCGTAGAACCACTTCTTCAGTTCGTCGAAACCCGGGTCGCCGTTCGCGTGCACCTTCGAGTTGCCCTTGTAACTGGCCGTGCGACCGTCTTTGTTGATGACGATGCCCGACTGCGGACGCTTGCGAAGTGCGGGAACACGCTTGCGGCGCTCGGCGCACGTGGTCCAGAAGGTTCCGTCTTTGTAGATGTAGGCAACGACCACGCCAACCGGATGACCTTCCTTGGTGGTCCAGTTGAAGATGCACTCTCCGCCTTGGCCCACCAGATCGGCAAGCTCGGCATCGTTCAACTGCATCCCAGCAAGATCTTCGTAATCGAAATCCGACATGTTCCCCCCGATGTTCGGTATCCAACGGGTCACAACTTAGGCGATGCCGACACGCCGTCGAGACGCAGAAGAACCACGTTGTCCGCCTTCAAGTCGGGCCCCCAGACGAACTGGGCCGATGAATCCCACGCGATGTCGTTGTAGCCCTCTTTTGGTCCGACTTCACCAGCGCCGAAGACGGTGGCGGTCGACCATGTTGAATCATCGAACGTCGGGACTTGCCAGCCATCCGGGGCGGCAACGTCGCGCGACGAACACTCAACGATCGGCTTGCTTGAGGTGACGCACTCGGGATTCAGCGGCGCGGTCTGAGTCACGAAACTCTTCCATGATGAATCGGTGACGGCGACCACCTTGTTGTTATCGAGATCAACAATTTGCGCGATGATGCCACCATCGCCAATTTGTTGCCGGTCGGTTCCGATGTATTCGAGTCCCGAATCGTTCTCGATGTAATCCTTCGCCACGAGAGCGATCGTCAATGGATATTCGGCGGTGAATGAAATGCTCTCCGAATTGAAAGACCTTTCCGTGGTGATCGGCACCGGGTCTTCACCAACCTTTTCGCCGTTCACATAGAGCGCGAACCAGTTGTCGGCCCATACGTCGGCGCGGAAATGCCTGCTCCCCGCGGCCGCCTCCGGAGCGCTACTTGATGTTGAAACCGTTGTCGCCTCCGAGGCTGCTGGCGATGGCGAAGTCGACTTCGTCGCACATGCACTGCACGCAACACCGATCGCGAACAACAGCACGGACACACGCCTCATCGCGTGTACGTCTCTGTTCGCGTTCCGCCATCCGCGTCGACGAAGGTGAATACAACCGACGCTTCCGAAAGCACATACTCGACTCTGTTGACGAGTCCATTGATCGTGTATTCGAGGGCGTAATGGTCGGTCGATGGCGAGGCAAAACTCGTGATTTCCGCGCCGCGCAGCGGTTCACCGGGCGCACGAAACGGTTTGGTCATCGGCTGCGGGTCAATCTGATCGCCGGCAACGTTCACAACCCCGACCAATCCACCGTTGATGTATGGATACGTGTTCGTGCCGTGGTAGTGGTAACCGCCCGCTGAATCAGCGTGACCATTCCATTCATCCAAAGGCTGCAACGTCGAGCCATCCGGTTCGGCGGATCCGTAAATCGGATAACCATCGAGTGCGTACGCAATCGGTGCGTTGCCCGTGAACTGTTCAAGGTGCAAAGGTGCGACGTGGTAGTGGTAGTCGTCCGCACGACCGCAGTGTCCGCCCCACTCATCGAGTTCGCCCGCCAAGAAAGCGTCGTCTCCCCGATTGTTCAGCGCATTGAAAATCGGCACGCCGTTCACCGCAAGCGCGATCGCGCCGCGGTACAGGGCGGTTTTGGCGGACAACGGTGTTGCGGCCTTGACAGGTGCTTTCGGCAATCTCCAGGCGTTCGATCCGCTGTAGGGCTGCGGCAAGGGAAACTGCTGCTGCCAACTCTTGATTCCAACCATCATGTTGTGCGACGGCATGCCATTGCTTTCGACCAGCCAGATGTCGCCGTCGGCGAGAACCTTCACCGAGTCAGCAAAGGCGTCGAATCCCGCCAGCGTGTCGGCGCTGATTGTGGTCGTCGACGAGACCAATGGCACGCCCTCGGTGGTTGTTGTCGCGCCGAGACCGGTCGACGAGACGTCGGTTGACTTGGTCGCAGTTCGACACGAAGCGAGAAGAATTCCACCGAGCCCCAAGATTCCCAAAC
Source organism: Actinomycetota bacterium (assembly GCA_041159045.1). GTDB lineage: Bacteria > Actinomycetota > Acidimicrobiia > Acidimicrobiales > Ilumatobacteraceae > F1-20-MAGs119. The sequence goes on along the minus strand of JBEBAF010000072.1, from coordinate 52 downwards.
CGAGCAATGAGCGCCGATCGATGGTTGTCGGATGATCGTGCGGGTGCCCCGG
>JBEBAF010000071.1:0-5693 GCA_041159045.1 Actinomycetota bacterium | reverse complement strand
GCGTTTGCACACTGCGAATGTCGGTGAACGGTGCATGAATCGAAACATCAACCGCCTCGAAGTCTTCCTTCGCCACGAGATAGTTCAGCTTCTGCACCAACTGGATCGCCTCGAAGTGGTTCAGGTGCATCTTCCAGTTACCACTGATCAATGGCTTGCGATGATTAACGGGCATTCGGTGCCCCTCTCAGCGCGGCCAACCCGGGCAGGTCACCCAATTCGAGGAATTCGAGCGAGGCTCCGCCACCGGTCGACACATGATCAACTTCGTCGTCGAGGCCGAACTGAGCAAGAGCGGCCGCGCTGTCGCCACCACCGACGATGGTGAACGCCTTTGTGTCGGCCACGGCTTGAGCAACCGTCTTGGTGCCATTTGCAAAACGCGAGTCTTCGAACATTCCCATCGGGCCATTCCAGAACACGGTCCTCGCATCCATGATCACGTCGCTGAATGCCGCGGCCGTTCCAGGCCCAATGTCGAGCCCCTTCGCACCGTCGGGAAGCCGAACGCCGAAAGTTGCGTACGCGCCGTTGGCATCGAGACCGACGATGTCTTCGGGAAGGTGGATCGGCTTCGGACCATCGAGCAAGCGACGACACACAGCAACTTGATCCAGCTCACAGATCGAATCTCCTACCGGCATGCCCTGGGCCGCAAGAAATGTGAAACACATGCCACCGCCGATGACGAGCGCATCGACCGTTTGCAAGAGAGCCTCGATGACGCCGAGTTTGTCGCTGACTTTTGCTCCGCCCAACACCGCCACGAAGGGACGTTTCGGATCCTCACGAAGCCCACCGAGAATCTCGACCTCACGCTGCAGCAACCGGCCGGCCGCAGACGGCAACGTTTTCGGCGGCCCGACCACCGACGCATGCGCACGATGTGCGGCACCGAACGCATCGTCAACGTAAGCATCGAATCCCCGAACCAGATGCTCGACGAAATCCTCGCTGTTGGCCTCTTCGCCGGGATTGAAGCGCAAGTTCTCGAGGAGTTCGACGCCGGGGGCCATTTCCGCAAGGCGCCGCCGAACGGGCTCCATCGAATACTTGACGTTGGGTGCACCTTTCGGACGTCCGAGATGACTGGCGCAAACGACGCTCGCACCGCGCGACGTCAGCCACTCGATGGTCGGCAGCGCCGCTCGAATGCGAAAGTCGTCGGTGATGATGCGCCCGTCGTCCGGACCTTCCATCGGCACGTTGAAGTCGGTGCGCACAAGAACGCGCTTGCCATTGACGTCGCCGAGATCCTCGAGGACCGGGAGCTTCGCCATCTCAGCCCTTGATCTTCGCGCCGACGTGCTTGGTGAGGTCGACGAGGCGGTTCGAATAGCCCCATTCATTGTCGTACCAACCGAGAACCTTCACCATCGTCCCCATCGACATGGTGAGATCGCTGTCGAAGATGCAGGAATGCGGATTGGTCACAATGTCGCTCGAGACGATGGGCGCATCGGTGTACTCGAGCACTCCTTTGAGCGGACCATTCGCTGCGGCCTTGAACGCGCCATTGATTTCGTCGACCGTGGCGGGCTTCTTCAGATTTGCGACAAAGTCGGTGATCGATCCGGTGGGCACGGGCACACGAAGCGCCGTGCCGTCGAGTTTGCCCTTCATCGCAGCCATCACCAGGCTGGTAGCGCGGGCGGCACCCGTGCTGGTCGGTGTGATGTTGATGGCAGCACCGCGCGCGCGACGAAGGTCGCTGTGAGGTCCATCAACCAGCTGCTGGTCTCCGGTGTACGCGTGCACCGTGGTCATCAGGCCGTTCTCGACGCCGAATGCATCGTCGAGAACCTTGACGAGCGGCACGAAACAGTTGGTGGTACAGCTGGCATTCGAAATGACCTTGTGCTTGGCCGCATCGAACTCGTTGTGATTGACGCCGTAAACGAAAGTTGCATCGGCACCGTTCGAAGGAGCCGAGACGATGACCAGCGGCGCTCCGGCATCGAGATGCATGGCAGCCTTGTCGCGGTCGGTGAAGATACCCGTCGATTCGATGACAAGGTCAACCCCGAGTGCCTTCCACGGCAGTTCCTTCGGGTCGCGGACCTGGAGAACCTTCAGAATCTTTCCGTCGATTTTGATCCCGTCGTCGGTGGCAGAAATGTCGTTCGGAAGAACTCCAAGAACCGAGTCGTACTTCAGCAGGTGCGCCATCGTCTTCAGTGAACCGAGGTCGTTGACGGCAACGATCTCGATGTCGGCTCCACTCGACTGGACTGCACGGTAGAAGTTGCGTCCGATACGTCCGAAACCGTTGATGCCTACGCGAATGGTCATTGACCTGCTCCCTTCCAGCCGGCCCCTGGGGTGGGGCGCGTGATACGGGACGAGACTAGTTCGGCGCCTATCCCCTCACGAGATCGCGATGGGTAACGCGCGGCCGTAGCGCCCGATCGCCGAACCAAGAGGACAATTGTTCAACCAGCGCCACGGATCTGTGCTGGCCCCCCGTACATCCCACGGCGATTGAAAGGTAACTCTTCCCCTCGGCTACGTACGCGGGCAACAACAACTCGAGCATTCCTTCGAGGTGCGCCATGAATTCCTTTGCCAGCGGATTGCCGATGACAAAGTCGCGCACTTCCGCATCAAGACCGGAAAGGTGCCGGAGATTCTCGTCCCAATACGGGTTCGGGAGAAAACGGACGTCAAAAACAAGATCGACGTCGAGAGGCAATCCGTGCTTGAACCCGAACGACACGATGCCGACCTGAATCGTGTCGGTCGGCGACGCGGGTCCGAAGAGTTCCACCAGTTTCGACTTCAACTGATGAACCGTGAGCTCCGAAGTGTCGATGACGAGATCGGCCACGGCTTTGACGGGTTGGAGAAGTTCGCGCTCTTTCTGAATCACCGCCGCGATGCCGGAGTCGGTGGCCGACGTACCTCCGTCGAGATCCAGCGGATGCCTACGACGGGTTGCCCCGTAACGCTTCACCAGCGAACCGGTTGAAGCGTCGAGAAAAAGCACGCGTACTCGGTGTCCAGATTCGCGAAGATTTCGGAGCACACCCACCATGTCGGCTTGCTGACTTGCATTGCCCACCACGAGACAAAGCTGGTGATGCGGATCGGCCGGCTGCGAAGCCATCTCGACAACTTGTTCGACGAGAGCGGTGGGAAGATTGTCGACGACGAACCAACCGAGATCTTCGAGGTCGTCGGCTGCCTGTGAACGCCCTGCGCCCGAAAGGCCGGTGATCACCAATACGTCAGTCACTCGTCACAGGCTAACGAATCTTGCGCAAACGCAAGGCGAGCAGTCGAGGCACTGTGGCTGCATTCGCGTAGTCGGGTGACCGGTCGAGAAATCCTTGCGGTGGCGACGGCTCGTGCATCTTCTCGATCGACAGGCCAGCGTCGGCGAGGGCATTCACATAACGACCGAGGGGACGATGAACGAAACGAACCTTGATTCCCGGCTCGACTTCCTCGAAGCTGACCGCCTCTTCGAGGTACGCGCCAATACGCCAGTACTGCTCGGGTGGATCGAGAATCTGGTCGTCGATCCATCCGCTGTTGGGGGTCTGCAGCAACGGATGGTTCAGAAGAAAAAGGAAACTGCCGCCCGGCTTCAAAACGCGAGCCACTTCGGCTATCGCGCCCTCGAGATTGTCGATGTGCTCGAAAACGAGACATGCCAAAACCGCATCGAATGACTCGTCCTCGAAGGGAAGCGCATCAGCCGGGGCAACGCGATACTCGACTCCTCCACCGCGTTCTTCAGCCACCTCGATTTGGCGTGGCGTCGGGTCGACGCCGACCACTCGTACCGAAGGATTCTGCAATTTTGCGGCGCGAGCCAGTTGTCCCTCGCCACAACCAACGTCGAGCAAAACCTTGGCCGCTTCGAGTTCGCGGCAAACCAACGGAATGATTTGCTCTTCGTATTCGGGATCAACGCCGCCGGTGAAGCCGTCGATCCACCAATCTGCGTGCTCGTTCCACGTGGGTTCAGTTGACACCTTGTTCTCCGTTCAGACGGCGATGAATTTCGACGGCGACGTTGTCGGGTAGCCAGGTCAGGCCTTGCAATTCTTCGAGGCTCGCCTTGCGGAGTGCAGCAACCGAGCCAAAGGCCTTCATCAGTTTCGCTCGCCGTGCTTCACCAAGACCGGGAATTCCGTCCAGTGCGCTGGCCCTCACGCGTTTGCCGCGCAACTCGCGGTGAAACGTGTTGGCAAAACGGTGGGCCTCGTCACGAATGCGCTGCAACATGAACATCGCCTCGCTGCCACGTGGAATCGGTATCGGCTCGGATCTACCCGGCACGAAGACTTCCTCGAATCGCTTCGCCAATGACGCAACCGGAATCTCGTCTTCCAAGCCGAGGGAACGAACGACCTCGACGGCGACTCCCAATTGGCCCTTTCCACCATCAACCAAGAGAAGTTGCGGCGGATACGAGAATTTGCCCGGTTTGGTTGGGCGCACCGAGTCGACTTCTTCGACATTCACCGACTCGCGCGACTCGATGTAGGCGGTCAATCGGCGAGTCAGCACTTCCCGCATCGCGGCGTAATCATCGTTTCCGGGAACGTCTTTGACTTTGAATCGCCGGTATTCCCGTTTGGCGGGTAGGCCATCCTCGAGCACGACCATCGAGCCGACGTAATCGGTTCCCTGAAGGTGAGCCATGTCGTAACACTCGATGCGCAAGGGCGCCTCGGGCAACGAGAGCAGGTCCTGCAGTTCACTCAAGGCCCGACTTCGGGTGTTGTGATCCGCCGCACGCCGCAGACGGTGACGCACGAACTCTTCGCGCGCATTCATTGTGACCGTCTCGTGTAGAGCCCGTTTGTCTCCTCGTTGGGGCACGCGGATTTCCACCGCACTGCCACGCATCGCCGACAGCCATTCCACATACGTCGCCTCGTCGGCCGACGCCACCGGCACGAGGACCGACTTTGGATATCCCATCGCTGGTTCGTCTCCGTAGAGCTCTTCGAGAACGCGATCGACCAGACCACCCGGAGAGAGATCCTCGATTTTGTCGACGATGAAGCCTCGACGGCCGACCACTCTCCCGTGTCGCACATAGAAGACCTGAATCGACGCCTCGAGGTCATCATCGGCAATGCCGATCACATCGATGTCTTCACTCCGTTCGGCAACAACCTGCTGCTTCTCCATTGCCCGCCGGATCGACGCGAGTCGATCACGAAGGCGAGCCGCGGCTTCGAATTCCAGCTCTTTGACGGCTGCGGCCATTTCCGATTCCAACGAGCTCTCTACGAACTCGGTGTCGCCGTCCAGGAACCGCATGAGACCCTTCACCATCTCGCCATAAGCCGCTTCGTCGACCTCGCCAACGCATGGTCCACTGCACTTTTCAATGTGGAAGAGAAGGCACGGACGCCCCAAACGAGAATGTTCGTTGAACTTCGCGGGCGAGCACGTTCGGACGGGAAACGAACGCACCAACAAGTCGAGGGTTTCCCTGATCGCGTAGGCATGGGCGTAAGGGCCGAAGTACCGAACTCCCTTACGTCGGTGACCGCGCATCACAACGGCACGTGGCCAAACCTCGTCGGTCGTCACGGCCAAGAAGGGATAGCTCTTGTCGTCGCGGAGACGAATGTTGAAACGCGGACGGTGCTGCTTGATCAGGTTGTACTCGAGCATCAGTGCTTCGACTTCGTTGCGGACTTCGATCCACTCAACCGATTGAGCGGCAG
>JBEBAF010000070.1:0-6832 GCA_041159045.1 Actinomycetota bacterium | reverse complement strand
ACCACCGAGGCTGCAGGTTGACCGTCCATGATTTCTTTCGCCAGATTCGGCCCGGTGAGCACCGCAGCCGGATGGCCCACCAACTCATCGGCCACCACTTCGGTCATCCGCTTGCCCGACTCGCGTTCGAGACCCTTGGTGAGACTCACGATCGGCACCCAAGGGCGCACCAACGGCGCGGCTTGACGAAGTACGTCGCGGAATCCCTGCGACGGCACCGCCATCACCACGACGTCGGCGTCGCGCACGACTTCTTCGAGATCACTCGACGCGCGCAATTCGGTTGGCAACTCACGCTCGGCCAAATAGGTGGGGTTGCGGTGCGTCGAGTTGATCGTGGCCGTGGTTTCGGGATTGCGCGCCCACAGAAGCGTCGGAGTGTTGATTGCGGCCATCGAGGCCACCGTGGTTCCCCACGACCCGGCGCCAACGACACCCACGCGAATCGGCATGGACCAAGCGTATTCCCTTCATCGCCAGACGTAGGCTCTGCGCGTGGGTTCGTCGACCGCGTTCGTGATGCCGCTCAAGTCATTCGGCAACGCGAAAGGGCGCCTCGCAACCGTGCTCGGGCCCGAATCACGCGAGCGTCTTTCACGAGAATGCGCCGAGCGTGTCGTGGCTGCGGCCGGGGCCCTGCCCGTCATCATCGTCACCGACGCCGACAACGAAGTTGCGGACTGGGCATCGTCTCGGGGTCTCACGTGCGTCACTCAAACTTCTGCCGGACTCAACGGCGCAGTGGCCGACGGCATCTCGTGGGCCCGATCCAACGGATTCAATACGGCGATCATCGCCCACAGCGACATCCCGCTCGCCACCGAGGTCTCGCAATTCATCCACGAAGGTGCCGTCGTCATCGTCCCCGATCACGCCAACGATGGAACGAACCTGCTCGTCGTACCCACGACGGCTGAATTCAATTTTCACTACGGGCCGGGCAGTTTCAAGAAACACGTCGATGAAGCAATGCAACGTGGCTTCGTGCCGCGCATTGCCCTCTCCGACGAATGGTCGCGCGACCTCGACAACCCCGACGACCTCACCGATCCGCGAATCAAGGAGTTGTTCCCATGGCTGTAACTGGCGCAAACGAGCCCGGCCAACCTGCAGCGGCCTCCGCCGATCACGGCTCGTGGACACACAACCACGCGGTCCCTTCGCGGGCACTCGCCGTCGGCGCACATCCCGACGACATCGAATTCGGCTGTGGTGGCACACTCGCGAAATGGGCCGCGCACGGTTGCGTCGTGCACTACGCGGTGCTCACCGACGGCTCGAAAGGCACGTGGAATCCTCACGCCGACACGGCCGCGTTGGTGAACACCCGGCAGATCGAGCAGCGCGAGGCCGCGCATCGCATCGGAGCAACCGGATCGGTCACGTTCCTCGGTGCCGTCGACGGTGAACTCGAAAACACTCACGCGCTGCGTGACGCCCTCAGCCGTCTCATTCGCATCGTTCAACCCGATGTGGTTCTGGGCCACGACCCGTGGAAGCGGTACCGCCTCCACCCCGACCATCGGGCCGCAGGGTTTCTGCTCACCGATTCCATCGTTGCGGCACGTGATCCTCACTTCTTCCGTCACCACTTCGAACTGACCGACCTGCAAACAGGTCAAGCGCTCACCCACCATCGACCATCCGAGTTGTTTCTCTGGGAAGCCGACATGCCGAATCACGTCGAAGACATCACGTCCACGATCGACACGAAGCTTCACGCGCTGGAAGCCCACGCCAGTCAGTTCGAATCAACGATGAAGGCAACCGACGCCACTGCCCTCGAAGCATTTCGTACTCGCCTGCGTGGCCGCCTCGCCGCGCTCGGAGCCCCGCATGGCTACGCAGCAGCCGAGATCTTCCACGTGATGCGCGACCTCTGACGCAATCGCGTCACTTCTTCAACGGATCGCGACCTTCGCCTGCCGGGCCGGCGAATGCCTGGGCAATCGTCAACCATTCGCCGGCAAGTCGGCCCTGCGCGCACAACGCGGTGTCATCGACATGCCTGCGTTGCGTCACGAGAAGTGCAAAGTCGATTGCCGATCCCGTGATCGTTTCGGCCGCCGCATCGCTGCCCCACGACCATGTCGAGCCGTCGGGAGCCACCAGACGCACCGCGATGTCGGCATCGGGCACGGGCAAGTTGCGCGAGCGATAGCTGTTGGCTCGCGCCAGGAATCCGATGTGACACACATGCTTCAACCGCGCTGTCGTCACGATGGGCTTTTCCAGAGCGTCGGAAACGTCCACGCCGTGGGCCCACGTTTCCATCAAGCGAGCGGTGAGGAACGAAGCCAAGCTCATCGACGGCCCGTACCACGGCACACGACTTCCGCGGTCGCCCGCTTTTCCCGCCGCGATGAGCCCGGAGCTTTCAGTGCGCCAATCGGCGAGCAGTTGACCACCCGAAACGGCTCGACCGTGTGCGACGGAAGGGTCACCGCCTGCTGCGAATTTCGCCATCATGTCGTTGGCGTCGCGCGCGAATCCTTCAGCGTCACGTATCGCCAGTGCTGCACGGATGTCGAAGAAGTGAAGGTGCGACACCGAATCGGCAACGTCCCATCCCGCAGCCGGAGTGCGCGCGCGCCATGCCGCTTCATCGATATCGGCCACGAGAGCGGCCAGATCGGCGTGTTCGGCAGCGAGATCAGCGATCACAAGATCAGTGGCATCCATGCGGGGAACCCTAAATGACCTGCCCCATAAATGACGACTGGGGGGCTTTCGCCCCCCAGTCTCAACACTCCGAACCGAAGCTTGATTGCTTGGTTATTACTTCTTTGCTGCAGCCTTTTTGCGGGCTGCCTTCTTGCGCTTGGGAGCTGCCTTCTTCGCTGCAGCCTTCTTTGCAGCCTTCTTAGGAGCTGCCTTCTTTGCTGCCTTCTTGCGCTTCGGAGCTGCCTTCTTTGCAGCCTTCTTCGCTGCCTTCTTAGGAGCTGCCTTCTTTGCTGCCTTCTTGGCGGCCTTCTTAGGTGCTGCCTTCTTTGCTGCCTTCTTCGGAGCGGCCTTCTTACGGGCCTTCTTTGCTGCTGCCACTGTATTTCCTCTCTAATGGATTACTTACGGTTTGGATTCAACTCTGCCTTGAGCGTTGAGCTCGCGGAGAACTTCATTGCGGTCGAAGCCGGGACCGTCACTGCTGCACCCGTTTGCGGGTTGCGACCAGTACGGGCCTTGCGCTTCGTGGTGCTGAACGAGCCAAAGCCCGGCCACGCAACCTTGTCGCCCTTCTTGGTGGTGTCTACGACCACTTCAAAGAACGCGGCGACTGTCCGCTCAGCATCAGCCTTTGAGACTCCTGCTTTTTCGGACACCGCGTCGATGAGCTCTGCCTTGGTCATGTTGGTATTTCCTCCTCGGAATCGGAGCGTTGTGCACTCATATCTGAATACGTCCAGCGCACGAATACAAGTATTTCTCGCTTTGGAGCACATCTCGACGTCGACAGGATGCATCGATCAGGAGACGCGCGACGACGTAGTGCGCCGCCGAATTCGGTGCGACGCATTGCACGATTGATCCTCGCGCGACCGCTCGTACGCCCAACTCGGTTGGCGACGACGTCCGCGCAAGAGAATCGCGCAAAGCCCTGCAATACAAGGGTTTGAGAGGCTTCCCCGGAAATCACGCTGCGCTCATTCGGCGGAATTCCACCGACAATTTCGAGCGCAATGCGCACCGCGCGGAAACACATTGCACCTTGCCGACCGACGTCATCAACGCGGCAATTCGAGTGCCGAAAAGAGCCCCAAAAAATTTCTGAAAAAAATCCGTGGGAACGCCCGTTTTGCACCCGAATTTCCGACAGTCGACTCTTCGGCCGCGAAAAGCGCGTCGGAATGTCGCCTCGCTTGTCGCGCGATCCACCACTCGCGGCGAGCGATCGGCAACACTACGCAGGTTGCGCAACTCACTCGCATCCGATGCTCGACACATCGTCACTCAACCACGTTGTCTCTTCGACACAGGAAAGGGGTGGCGATGACTGCGACGCGCCACACGGCCGGTTCACACTCATCCCCCCTTCACGAAAACCCTGCAACACGACAACGCACGCGCGTCGTTCTCGACACTTCGGTCCTCATCGGCGATCCATCGAGCCTCACGTCGTTTCCCGGCAGCGAAGTTGTCATTCCTCTCACTGTCGTCGAAGAACTCGACGGACTGAAGACCCGCGTCGACGATGTGGGCCGCGCGGCTCGCACCGCATTGCGCACGCTCGAAGATCTCCGCAAACGCGCCGGCGGCGTGCTCGACACCCCACTCGAGGTACACCCGGGCGAAGAGGGTGGCAGCGTCCACATCGAAGTGAACGGAATTCAACGGCACCTGCTGGTCGAGCATGGCCTCGACCCGGAAATCCCCGACAATCGCATCATCGGGGCAGCCCTCGGCCAGTCCCGCACGGCTCCGACCCGCCTCATTTCCAACGATGCGGCGTTGCGCATCAAGGCCGCCCACCTCGGGATTCCCGCCGACGAGCACCAGCCGGTCGGCCGCGCCGCGAGCACCCGGCCAATGGGTTGGACCAACTTGTCGGCACCGTACCAAGTGATCGACGACCTCTATGCCGCAGGCGCCATTCCCACCGATGCCATTGATGGTGGCGAGCACGAGTGCGAAAACTCCTTCGCTGTTCTGCGAGACGGTTCACATTCAGCACTCGCCCGGCGTCGGCTCGACGAGTGGGTTCTTCTACCCAACAGCGCACCCGAGGCATGGGGACTGCGCGCACGCAGCAAAGAGCAACGGTTCGCACTCGAGCTTCTGCTCGATCCCGAAGTCACCGTTGTTGCGCTCGATGGTCGCGCCGGAACGGGCAAAACCGTGATGGCGATCGCTGCGGGTCTCGAGCAAGTCGTGGAACAGCGGCGCTACGAACGCCTCGCCGTTTACCGACCGCTTGTTCCCGTTGGGCGCGCAGAAGTCGGGTTCCTCCCCGGCGGACTCGACGAAAAACTCGACCCGTGGATGTCGGCAATCCACGACTCGATCGTCGCGCTGACCGACCAGCGTTCAAGCCGCGATGCGCGTCGATTGATCGACGACCTCATCGCGCGTGGCCAACTTTCGCTCGAATCAGTGACGTTCCTCCGTGGCCGTTCGCTCCATCGGCAGATCGTCGTCGTCGACGAAGCGCAGAACCTCGAGCCGACCACCTTGAAGACGATCCTCACCCGTATCGGCGACGGTACGAAAGTTGTCTTCACCGGTGACACGAGCCAGATCGATGCCCCGTACATGGGTGAATCGAACAACGCACTCGCCGTTCTCATTCAGGCCTTCTCGGGCCAGGAGTGCTTCGGCCACGTGACGCTCGCCGCATGCGAGCGCAGCGAAGTCGCCAGCCTCGCCGCCGAGCTGCTGTAGCGGCGGGCGGGTCGCCGGCCCCGATGGGGACCCAAAATGTCCCGCCATCTTTTAGTGCTAAAAGACTTGACTTCGGCCGCGGTTTCATTTAGTGTTAAATGCGAGCGGTTGGGGCGCCCCCTCCCTGCCCCGCCGCCACCCTCGCAAGTGCACGTTGTCCCCTCGAAACCGAAAGGCACCCGGATGGCCCTCCAAGAAACCGTCGGAACGAAGACTCTCAGCACTCTCTCCGCCGCGACGTCAGGTACCCACTGGACCGACTTCGCGATGTGCAAGGGGCGCACGGCCCTCTTCTTCCCCCCGAAGGCCGAGCGACCCCAAGCCCGCGAGCGACGCGAGGCACGTGCCCGCCAACTGTGCGCGCAGTGCCCCGTGATCGCCCCCTGCAAGGAATTCGCCCGCCAGAATCACGAGTACGGGTTCTGGGCCGGCGAGAGCGAAGAAGACCGTCACCTTGCCGGCTTCACCGTCGCGGCGCCGATCGGCATCCGTGCGCGGATGCCGCGCAGTGCCTGATCGTGCGCAACACTTGAGGGCATGAGCCCAGACGAAATCGTTCGTACCTTCATCAATCACATCGAGGCAAAGAACCTCGACGCAGCCTGCTCCTTGCTGACCGATGACTGCGAGTACGACAACGTTCCAATGTCGAAGGTCTTCGGTATCGAAGCAGTGAAGCAAGTTCTCGGACCGTTCGTGTCGGGCTGCGGCGAAATCGATTGGGTGATCGTTCGCCAGGCTGCTTCCGGCGACAGCAACGCGGGCGTCGTCATCAATGAACGCGTCGATCGATTCAACATGGGTGGCCGTTGGGTCGAGCTCCCGCTCGCCGGCGTCTTCGAAATCAAGAACGGCAAGATCGCTCTGTGGCGCGACTACTTCGACCTCGCCACATTCCAAAAGGCAATGGCCGGCTGAGCCACTCGCCCGTCACACCTCTCTCCTAACGTCCCCCACATGCCCTTCGGTCGCAACGACAACGATCCCAACGCGACACAACTCGACAAACTCGAGTTCCTCGTGGTCGACGTCGAAACAACGGGCCTTTCCACCTCCGAAGATCTGATTCTCCAGGTTGGTGCCGTTGTTACCGATGCGAACGGCCGGATCAAGCGTCGGGTTTCGTGGTACGTGCGGCCGGGCCAAGACCGTTTCCCATGGGACACACCGCACCCGCCCGCGCACCACATCCACGGCATCACGAACGAACAACTCAGTCGCGGCGTACCCACTCGCCGGGCGTTGCGTCGCCTGCGTCGACTCGCCAAACGCCGGGTACTCGTTGCCCACAACGCGAAATTCGACTACGGATTCATCACGTCCGAATCGCAGCGCCACTCGATATCACTCGACGTGGCCGAACCGGTGTGCACACTCGAACTCTCGCGCAAACTCGACCCCAAACGCGCTGAATCGCACCGTCTGGTCACGCTGTGCGAGCGATACGGAATTCCCC
>JBEBAF010000069.1:0-15278 GCA_041159045.1 Actinomycetota bacterium | reverse complement strand
CATCACCAGCACACCGGCTAGCGGTAGGAAGGTGCCGACGCTGAGCACCCAGTTGGCGTCACGGAGTTGGTCCATGCCGAATTGCTCCTCAGGTGTTGATGATGATTAGGACGAGGCCGGCTACCGCCGCTGCGGCGAAGAGCAGAGCCCCGTATTGGTTGACTTTTCCTGACTGAACGGGGCGCAATGCACCACCGGCGCCGCGTGCAACGGTGCCGGATCCGTTCACCGCACCATCGACCACTCGCTGGTCGACGTTGCGGTACACCCAACGAGCAACGGCCTTGGTGCCGATACCGGCTCCGTTGACCACGCCGTCGAGGACGTTCTGATTGATCCAATAGGCACCCTTCGCAATCGGGTGCGCGATTCCCCTCACGATGACCTTCTCGTAGAGATGGTCGAGGTAGTACTTGTTGACGAGGAAGGCGTGGCCGGCTGCCAGCAGCTTGTTGCGCTTCGTCAAACCAAAGAATGCGCCGGCCTTCTTCGTGTACAGCTGCACGCTGATCAGCCAGCTGAGCAGGATTCCGGCGAAGACGATGAGCATCGAGAGCCCGGCCTTCGACCACTTGAAGGGCGCATGATGAATCACGGGGGCGTAACACACACCGGATTCCGGAGTCGACGTTCCACAAACCGAATCGTGACCGTGTTCTTCACTCGTGGCCTCGGTGGCGTGCGCTTCGCCTTCCGCCGGAGCAGCCGTTGCCATCAGCGGTGCCTCGAGCGACTTCGGCTCGGCAACGACCGCCGTATCGGGAGTTGCCGACATCAACGCAGGTGCGGGCACGGTGTCGGCCGTGCGACCAACGCGGGTTTCGCCGACTGCGTGGTCGGCTGCACCGACAACGACCGAGCGCGGCTCGATCCACTTCTTCATGTTTTCCCATTTTTCTCCGAACGGCGTGGCGTTCAGGAGGCCCGCACCGATGGCGAGCGTGGCGAGGATGACGAGCGGCACCGTGATGAGTGCATTCGATTCGTGCGGTCCGTGCGAGGCATGCGCGTCGTGCCCGTGATCGTCATGAGTGTCGTGACCGTGATCGTCGTGTCCGTGAGCATCGGCGGCGTGGGCATCATGACCTTCGTCGTGGTGTTCACCCGCTGCCGCACCGCGTGGCTCACCGAAGAAGGTGAGGTACGTCGCGCGCGTCATGTACGCAGCGGTCATGAATGCGCCGACCAGGCCGACGATCATGAACGCGTTGTAGCCATTGTGACCAACGTTGTCGATGATCTCGTCTTTCGAGAAGAAGCCCGCGAGCGGGAAAACGCCGCACAATGCGAGGGTCGAGATGACCCAGGTGACGAAGGTGATCGGCATGTACTTGCGCAGGCCGCCCATGTCTTTCTTCATGTCGAACGAGTGGTGCGAACCGCTGTGACTGACGGAACCGGCCGCGAGGAAGAGGCAGGCCTTGAAGAATGCGTGAGTGAAGATGTGGAACACGGCGGGCAGCCAAGCGCCCGCGCCGAGACCCATCATCATGTAACCGAGCTGCGAAACCGTCGAGTACGCGAGCACCTTCTTGATGTCGGTCTGCACGAAGGCCAACAGCGCCGCAATGACGATGGTGATGCCGCCGATCAACGTGATGAAGTTCATGCCCGACCCGAAGACGTTCATTCCCTCGAAGAACACGGGGTAGATACGTGCGACGAGATAAACGCCGGCAACGACCATCGTCGACGAGTGGAGCAGCGAGCTGACAGGGGTGGGTCCTGCCATTGCATCGGGCAACCACGTGTGCAATGGGAACTGGCCCGACTTGCCGATACAGGCAACGAACAACGCGAATGCCCCGGCGGTGATGGCGACACTCGACGGGTTGCCGGTCATCGCCCACGCCGCGAGGCCGCGGATGCTGAAGCCAGACACACCCAGGTGCTCTTGCGTCCACGAGTTGGCGCTGAAGAAGAGAATGCTCGTTCCCACCAGCAGACCGATGTCGCCGGTACGTGTGGTGAAGAACGCCTTGAGCGCAGCGCGACTGTTTGCTCCGTCTTCCCACCAGTGGCCGATGAGCATGAACGAGCAGAGACCCATGATTTCCCAGCCGAGGATCAACTGGATCATGTTCTCGGCCACGACCATGTTCATCATGCCCGCGGAGAACAAGGTGAGCGACGCGAAGAAGTGCGTGTAGCGACGATCGCCGCGGAGGTACTCGAGCGAGTAGATCTGCACCAACGAAGAGATGAATGCGACAACGACCAGAACCGTGAGCGACAGACCGTCGATGTGCTGGCCGATGGTGAGTTTGAATCCGCCGCTCTGCCACCAAGTCCAGGTCTTCACGATGGGATCGATGAACTGTTCTTCCGATGCGCTGTTGACGCGGTCGATCCATTGGAAAGCCGCACCACCCGCCATGACGAGCGAAGCGACCATCGACAGAACGCCGAGTTCGCTGCCCTTCATCGGGAGCTTCTTTCCGAAGAAAATGATCAGCGCAAACGCAACGGCCGGAATGATCGGGATGATCCAGGCGTGCTGGAGGAACCAACCGGTCTTCAGGGCGTTGGCGGCGACTTCCGAGGCAGCGAACATCATCAGCCCTTCATCTCCGAGAGTTCATCGAGTCCGATCGACTTGCGATTGCGGTACACGAGCAAGACAAGGGCAAGACCCACACCAACTTCTGCGGCCGCCACGGCGATGATGTACAGCGCGAAGACGTGGCCGTCGACGCTGCCGTTGCGCAGGGCGAATGCGAGAAGGTTGATGTTTACCGAGTTCAAAATGAGCTCGATCGACATGAGAACCATGACCGCGTTGCGACGTGCGATGACGCCGTAAACGCCGATGCAGAAGAGCACCGCACCGAGAATGAGGAATTGGTTGACGAGCATTGGTCAGTCCTTCCTCGCGAGCACGATTGCCCCGACAACTGCGACGAGCAGGACGAACGAAAGTCCCCAGAACGGCAACAGATAGGGGCCGAAGATCTGATCGGAGATCTGCTGCGTGGTGACCACGGCGGCATCTTCGGGAAGCTTTTCGTCGGCAAAACCGGACACCAACGCGAGCGTGATGACACCGAGCAACAGACCGGCGGTCGGCACGCCGAGCCACCATGACTTGTTGTTCAATTCACTCTCGGCACCGATACGGGCGCGGGTGAGCATGGTGCCGAAGAGGAACAGCACCATCACGGCGCCGATGTACACCAGGATCTGCGTGATCGCGACGAACTCGGCCGCGAGAATGATGTACTGCGCGGCCGCACCGGCGAGAACGAGCACGAGCCACAGCGCGGCATGCACCACGTTGTTCACGGTGACCACGCGCAACGCGCCCCACACCATGATCGCGGCGACGATTCCGAAGGCAATGTTCTGGGCAACCATTACTTCTTGCCCTTCTTCTCGGCGCCGGCCTCGAGTTCGGGTGCCTCGGGAACCGTTTCCATCCACTCGCCGAGCTTCGACTTGTCGTGCAGAAGGTCGGCGATGCGCGGTTCGGAGTATTCGTACTCGGGGCTCCAGAACAGCGCGTCGAACGGACATACCTCGACGCAGATGCCGCAGTACATGCAGAGCGCATAGTCGATGTCGAAGCGGTCGAGTTTGTTGACCTGGCGCGGCTTGCCGCCGGCGCGGCGTGGCGGAGCAAGTTCCTTGTGGCCTTCGATGTAGATACACCAGTCGGGACACGAACGTGCACAGAGCATGCACGACGTGCAGTTGCCTTCGTGCAGTGCAATCACACCGCGTGCACGAATCGGAGGAGTTTCCTTTTCGTGTGGGTACTGGACCGTGTTTGCGCCCTTGGTGACGGTTTCAACCATCGTGCCGAGGGTGACACCGAGGCCCTTCAGGAGTCCGGGGATCTTCGCCATTAGAACGCCACCTTCAGAACGGACGTCAGGAGGATGTTGCCGAGAGACAGCGGGATGAGAACCTTCCACGCGAAGCGCTGCAACTGATCCTCACGGAAACGCGGGTAGCTGAAGCGCACCCACATGATGAGGAACACGAGAACCATCATCTTGGTGAACATGATCAGTGGGCCGACGATGTTCATCCAATTGTCGATGCTGTTCACGTCGGTCCAGCCGAACCACGCGAACGGGACACCCCAACCACCGAGGAACAGAACCGACGCGATGAGTGCGAACACACCCGCCGTTGCGAATTCACCGATGAAGAAGATGAGGAAGCGGAAACCGGAATATTCGGTCATGTAACCCGACACGAGCTCCGATTCGGCGATCGGCATGTCGAATGGTGTCTGGGTGAGTTCGGCCTGCACCGCGATCATGAAGATGAGAAAGCCGAGGAACTGCGTGAGGATGTAAGGGTTGCCGAGGCCGTCCCAGCCGAAGATCGAACCGGCATTCTGCGCAACAACGATCTGCTGCAGGTTCATCGATCCGGCCTGGATGACGACACCGATGACGGCGAGGACCATCGGAAGTTCGTAGGCGATGAGCTGGCCCGCAGCGCGCAGACCACCGAGCAGCGAGTACTTGTTCGCGCTCGACCAGCCGGCGATGAGAATGCCGAGAACCGATACCGACGAAACGGCGAGCGCGTAGAACACACCCGCTTCGAAGTTCGTGAACCACGCATCGGGGCCGAACGGCACGACGGCGACCAAGAGGAACGTGCTCGACAGAACGACGAGCGGTGCAATCTTGAAGATGAACCGGTCGGCGCGCTCGGGATACAGGTCTTCCTTCTGCAGCCACTTGCCGACCTCGGCGAACAACTGCATCGAACCGAAGGGACCGGCTTCCATCGGTCCGAGTCGGCTCTGCATGAACGACATCATCTTGAAGAGGAAGACGTAAACGATGGTTCCTGCAGGCAACAACACGGCGGTGATACCACCGAGCAGACGCAACAACGTTTGCGCCCAATAGGGAAGGCTTGCGAGCAATGCCAGCATCAGCGATCGATGTCCCCGAGGATGAAGTACAACGAAGCGAGAATCGTGATGATGTCGGGAACGAATACGCCCTTCAACAGCCACGGAACGATCGAGATGTTGTTGAAGCTTGCCGAACGGATCTTCACGCGGAACGGACCGAGATCACCCTTCGACACCACGTAGTAACCCATCTCGCCGAGTGGATTCTCGGTTGATACCCAGGCTTCGCCTTCGGGAACCTTGATGATGCGGGGCACCTTCGCCATGACGGGTCCGGACGGCAACGTGTCGAGAAGTTTTTCGACGATGTAGGTCGATTCACGTGTTTCCTGCAGGCGTACCCAACAACGCGCGTACGAGTCACCATCGAGGTGGGTCCACACCTTCCAATCGACTTTGTCCCATGCCATCGGAAGTTTCTGATCGCGACGGAGATCCCAGTCGACGCCGCTGGCGCGCAGGTTCGCACCCGACAATCCGTACTGCAGTGCGATGTCGCGCGGAATGACACCGATGCCGCGCGTACGTGATTCGAAGATCTCGTTGCCGAAGAGGAGATTCTCCATCTCGTCACAGAACTTGCGCATCTTCTTCATCACCGCGCGTGTCTCGTCGATCCATCCGGCGGGTAGATCGTCTTTCAAGCCACCGATGCGGTCGAAGTTCGGGTGGAAACGTCCGCCGGTTGCACCTTCGATGAGGTTGAGAACGTATTCACGGTCGCGGAACGCGAAGAACACCGGAGTGATGGCGCCGAGCTGCACACCGAGGTCGCCCAGGAAGAGCGAGACGTTCGCAATGCGTGAGAGTTCGAAGAGAATCGTGCGGATCCACTGCGCGCGCGGCGGCGCTTCGATTTCCATCAATTGTTCGGCCGCGAGAATGAACGGAACTTCGTTGGCGAAGCTGCCGAGCCAGTCGATGCGATTGACGAGTGCGGTGACCTGCGGGAACGTGCGAACTTCGGTGAGTTTTTCGTAACCGCGGTGCATGTAGCCGCACGACGGCTCGGCCCACAGAACTTGTTCGCCATCGAGACGGGCAATGATGCGCAGCGTGCCGTGCGTTGCAGGGTGCTGCGGCCCGATGTTGAGGGTCATGCCCTCGGTTTCGAGCTCGACGTTCACGCGCGCATCTGCTGCCTGCGACGCGATGTACGCGAGTTGCTGACGGTCTCCGAGCATTGTCATTCGCCGGCTCCTTCGTCATCGCTGCCTCCGGGCAGCGGTTCAACGTCGACGATTCCCGGCCACGGCTTCACGATGCGCGCAAGCAACGGGAAGTCCTTGCGCAGCGGGTGGCCTTCGAAATCGGTCGGCAGATACATGTTGCGCAGGTCGGGGTGTCCGATGAACGAGATGCCGAACATCTCGTGCGTTTCGCGCTCGTGCCAGTTGGCCCCGGCAAACACACCAACCCACGAATCGATGGTGAGCGAGTCATCGGGGACATCGGCCTTCAACGTGATGCCCTGGTGCGTGCGATGGTTCACGAGGCGCGCAAACACCTGCATGCGCGTTGATCCACCGGCGTACCCCTGACGGACAGTCATGTCGATGGGTTGCTTCTCGACCGTCGGATCTTCTTCGCCCTTGCCGTACGGCGACGGCATCCAGTCGATCGCAGACAGGAAGCAGAAGTAGTCGAACCCGAGTCGATCGCGCAGCGTTTCAGCCGCCGAACGCCATGCGGACGTACTGACGCGAATCCAGGTGTCGGTGGAACCCTCTGGTCCCTTTTCGAAACTCTCCTCGACTGCATCGCCGAGAACTTCGGTGATCTCAGCGAGTGACGACAACGGGCTCACCCCTTCGTTCGGCTTCGTCGGCTGCGTTCATGGAAACCGTGCCTTCGCCACGCCAACGTGCACCCATGTCTTCGTTCTTGATGCGCTGCTGCAAAAGAACCACGCCCTCGAGCAACGCTTCGGGCCGCGGTGGGCAACCGGGTACGTAAACGTCGACGGGGATGATTTGGTCGACGCCCTTCGTGACCGAATAGCTATCCCAGTAAGGACCGCCGCAGTTCGCACAGCTACCCATCGAGATGACGTACTTCGGTTCGGGCATCTGTTCGTACAGACGCTTGACCGCGGGGGCCATCTTGTCGGTCACGGTTCCGGAAATCACGACGAGGTCGGCCTGGCGGGGGCTGGCCGGCAGCGGAATGACACCGAGGCGCATCACGTCGTAGCGCGGAGAACCGAATGCGGCGCCCATTTCGATGGCACAACACGCAAGGCCCCATTGGTACACCCAGAGCGAATACGAACGACCGAGGTTGAACAATGAATTCAACGACTTCGGAAGCCGACCGCGGTCAACGAGTCCCATCTTGTCTTTTCCTTTGATCCGTTCCGATTCCTGTCTGGTTCAGACCCAGCGCAGGACTCCCTTGCGCCATGCATATACGAGGCCGAGCAACAACACGGCAATGAACACACCCATCTCAACGAGACCAAAACCGGCATAGCGCTCGAGTTGTGTTGCCCACGGGAAAAGGAAAACAGCTTCGACGTCAAACACGACAAACAGCAGGGCGAACACGTAATAACGGATTTGGCTTTGTGACCAGCCATCGCCGACCGGGTCGACGCCGCTTTCATAGGGGATCGACTTCTGAGCACTCGGCTTGACCGGACGCAGCAAAGATGCGAGCCACAAAAGGAGGCCGCCCAGAAGAAAGGCTGCGAGTCCGAACCAGACAACCGTCAAATATGACCGCAAGAAGGGGGACATCGCCCCCGAAACTACTACCCGCCCCCGCTCGGAAGAGAAATACACGCGCGGCACGGCGCATTGGGCTTCACGACATCACGTGTGCAACGAACCAGTCGACGAGTTTGCGGCCCGCAACCCGCGACATGTGCGCATGTGCGGTCGTTGCGCTGGCGAGTTGGCTCGGGTCGATTCCAACACGAGCGAGTTCGGCCTCGCCCGGTCCGGAACTCCAACGCGCGACTATTGCTTCCGTCACTTCCGGATGGAATTGGAGCCCAAGGCTGGACCCGACACCGAAAGCCTGCGACCCCTGGGGACCCCGGCCCAACTCCACGGCACCCGCAGGGGGGACAAACCGGTCATAGTGCCATTGAAACCATACTTCTTGTCTAAAGTCTTCAAGTTCTGGGCCGAAATCAACCGAAAACCACCCAATTTCGGGCTCCGGTGACCTCTCGACGTGTCCGCCAAGCGCGTGAGCCAGCATCTGGCCCCCGAAACAGATGCCGAAGATCGGCACTCCACGGCCGTGGGCCTTGACGAGAAGGGCTGCCTCGGCGGCAACCAGCGGGGCGATGTCGCCCCAGTACACCGACCAATCGGACCCCAACGAGACAACCAGGCCCACATCCTCGGCGAGGTCATGCCAGCCAAGGGCGTCTTCCCTCGACCACAGTTCGAATGTCCACCCGACTTCGCGGAAACGTTCGACAACGACTCCACCGTCGTTGTCTCCCCCATTGGCGATCAGCACCGCGCGCACACAGGTACGGTAATTCCGAATGGGGGCAACACCAATCTCGCGTGACGACATCCTCGCCGCCCGCGCGGCGGGTGCTGCCTACGTGAAGCACACTCCGATCACCGAATCCGCCGCGCTCACCGCATCCTGCGGGGGCAACGTCGTGGTCAAGGCCGAGAGTCTGCAACGAACCGGGTCGTTCAAGATTCGCGGAGCCATGAACAAGGTGGCATCACTCGGGGATGCAGCACGAACGGGGGTCGTTGCAGGAAGCGCCGGAAACCACGCGCAAGCAATTGCGTTTGCTGCGCAGGTCAATGGGATTGCCTGCGAGATCTTCGTCCCTGCCGGTGCATCACTGTCGAAGATCGCTGCATGTCGCGCGTACGGCGCCACGATTTCGGAAGGCGGAGATTCACTCGACAACGCGGTCGCGATGGCACGTGAACGCGCCGCATCGACCGGCATGAACTTCTGTCATCCCTACGATGACCCTGCCGTTGTCGCGGGTCAGGCAACGCTCGGTTTGGAATTGATCGAAGACGTTCCCGACTTGCGCACCGTCGTCATTCCACTCGGCGGAGGTGGGCTCGCCGGCGGTACTGCAATTGCATTGAAACTGCACGACCCGAGCATCCGCGTGATCGGTGTTCAGGTCAGTGCATGCGCGCCCTACGCGAACACGCCGGCACCCGAGGGGCCCGTCGTCACATTGGCCGATGGCATCGCGGTGAAGAAACCGGGTGCAGTAACGCGCCCCATCGTCGAGGAATATCTCGACGACATCGTTGTCGTCGAAGAAGATGATGTCGCCGATGCGATGATTCTCCTGATGGAACGCGGGAAGCTTCTCGTTGAAGGAGCCGGCGCGGTTGGTGCCTCGGCACTGATGCGCGGCCTCGTCAAGCCCGCCACCAGTGGCATCACATGCGTAGTGCTGTCGGGAGGCAACGTCGATCTGGGCCTGGTTCCCGGCTTGGTGCGTCGACACGAAACGCAGGCCGGACGTCGCTTGTTGTTGTTCGCTCGGATCCCCGACCGACCCGGTGGCCTCGCACAACTCCTCACTCTTCTCGCCGCGGCCGGCGCAAACCTCATCGAGGTGGAACACGTTCGCGAGGGTGTCGACCTACATGTGCGTGAAACAGGCGTGCAGATCGTCCTTGAAACTCGTGGTGCCGATCATGCGGATTCGGTCGTCGACGCAGCGCGTCGCGCCGGTTACGAAGTTGAAGAGCTCCGCCGCTAGCGCGGCGCCAAGACGTGTTTACTTGCCGGCGAGCGTGATGACCTGACGCGTTGCGTCGAGGAGCCATCCGGGCACGATGCCAACGATCAGCGTGAATGCGGCGGCAGCAGTAACCACGAGTCCCGAAAGGAACGGAACACGCGGCGCGGAATCTTCACCTTCGGCATCTTCCATCCACGCGCTCACGAGAATGCGCAGGTAGAGATACGCGCCAATCACCGACGCAAGCATGGCGATGATCGCAATGGCGTAGCTGTGGGTTCGGACTGCCGACTGAATGACACCGAACTTCGCAACGAAGCCCGAGGTCAGAGGCATGCCGGCCTGCGCCAACAGGAAGACCGTCAGCGCAAGAGCCAGTGCGGGCCGGCGGCGGCCGAGTCCGCGGAAATCGCCGAGTTCGGTTGATGCGTCACCGTTGCCCGCAACCAAACCAACGACGGTGAAGGTTCCGATGACGAGCACCGTGTAGAGCAACAGGTAAGTCATCGACGACGCGATGCCGTCGCTTGCGTCGGCCGAACCCGTGTGCGAGGCGGCCTCGACACCAAGAAGGATGAAGCCCGCGTGGCTGATCGACGAGTAGGCCAACATGCGCTTGACGTTCGTCTGCGAGACTGCGAGAACGGAACCAATCACGAGGCTGAGAACCGCGAGCACCCACACGACCGGACGCCAGTCGTCGACACGACTTTGCAGTGCAGTGACGCTGATGCGCAGTAATGCCGCAAACGCTGCGGTCTTGCCGGCCGACGCCATGAACGAGGTCACCGGCGTGGGTGCACCTTGATAAACGTCGGGGGTCCACACCTGGAACGGCACGGCGGCCACCTTGAAGGCAAGGCCGACGAGTAGCAAGCCGACACCCACGAGGAGAAGCACGTCGTTGCGCGGGAAAACCTGCTGGCCGCCGAGGTTCGCCATGATGCGGCCGAGATTCGTTTCCTTCGTCGCGCCGTAAATGAGCGCAATTCCGTAGAGGAAGAACGCCGACGAGAACCCGCCGAGAATGAAGTACTTGAGTCCGGCCTCTTGACTTTCCGCGCGGCGTCGATTGCTTGCGGCCAGCACGTACAACGCGAGGCTGAGCGTTTCGAGACCAAGGAAAAGAACGATCAGGTCATTGGCCGCGACCATGACGATTCCACCGATCGCAGCCGCGATGTAGAGGACGAACAATTCCGGGCCGTCTTCGTTCTCGCGAACAAGATAGTCACTGGTGGTGAGACTCGCCAGCATCACGGCAACGCAAATCGTGATCGTTCCTAGTACCGCGAAATGATCGAATGCAAGAGCATCGGAAATGATCGTCTGCGGTTTACCGTCGGTCAGGTTGTCCCACAGGAAGAAGCAGAACACCATCGCCGTTGCAGCAGATGCCGCACTGACGATTCCGTAGAGACCGCGCGGCCACTGCGGCAACAACGATCCGAGCAACATGAGCAGGCAGGCACCGGCAAGCAGTGCGAGCAGCGGACTGAGAGTGAACCACGGGATCGAAGGCCCGGACAGAGTTTCGGCAGCAAACATCATCAGCCCCCGTGTCCTTCCGCGATCGGTTCTTCGCTGGTCGACTTCTCTTCGGTCGGCGCAGCTTCGACCTGCTTGTACTCGAGATGGCGACCGGTGCGTTCTTCAACGTGTGCAACGAGCGACTTCACGCTCGGTTCGATGCGATCGAGCATCGGTTTCGGGAAGATGCCCGTGAATCCGATTGCCGCGA
Organism: Actinomycetota bacterium; assembly: GCA_041159045.1. Lineage (GTDB taxonomy): Bacteria > Actinomycetota > Acidimicrobiia > Acidimicrobiales > Ilumatobacteraceae > F1-20-MAGs119. The sequence goes on along the minus strand of JBEBAF010000069.1, from coordinate 3,965 downwards.
TGAAAGTGAGCAGTAGGAGGCCTTCCTTGAGGCGCAATTCGGGAAAGGAAGAATTCGCTTCATCGGGTTCGCCGTGGAACACGCGCTGATATGCCCACAAGAGGTACAACGCCGCAAGGATGACACCCGTTGCACCGACGACAACCCACCAGCGGGCGTTGCCGAATGATCCGATGAGAATGAGGAACTCGCCAACGAAACCGTTGAGACCGGGAACGCCGATCGACGACAACATCACCACCATGAACGCCGCGGCAAAGATCGGTGCAACCGACTGGATGCCCTTCAACTCGGCGATTTGACGCGTGTGACGACGTTCGTAGATCATGCCGACCAGAAGGAACAATGCACCGGTCGACACACCGTGGTTCACCATCTGCATGACACCGCCCGAGATCGCCTGCGACGTGAAGGCGAACGTTCCGAGCACGATGAAACCAAGGTGAGCAACCGACGAGTAGGCGACCAACCGCTTGAGGTCTTTCTGCATCGTTGCTGCGATTGCACCCCACAAAATGCCAACCACTGCCAGCGTGAGGAACAACGGTCGGGCCCACACAGAGGCTTCGGGGAACAGGTACAGGCCGAACCGAAGGAACCCGTAGGTTCCCAACTTCAACAACACGCCGGCGAGGATGACCGAGCCACCGGTTGGGGCTTGCGTATGCGCGTCGGGCAACCATGTGTGCAACGGGAACAGCGGCACCTTCACGGCGAACGCAATTGCGAATGCGAAGAAGAGCCAGCGGCCGGTGTTGGTGGCGAAGTCGGCACCTTCGGCCAACTTCACCAGATCGAACGTGACGTAGCCCAAGCTGTTCTTTGCCAGAACGGCGGTCGTGACTATTCCGACCAGCATGAACGCCGAGCCGAACATCGTGTAGAGGAAGAACTTTGTTGCGGCATAGATGCGCTGGTCGTATCCCCAGCCACCGATGAGGAAATACATCGGCACGAGAACGATCTCGAAGAACAGGAAGAAAAGGAACAGGTCGAGGCTGACGAAACTGCCCATGACGCCGGCCTCGAGGATCAGCATCCATCCGAGGTAGCGCTTGTGATCGTGGTGCGGGTCGACTCCGACAATGACGAGCGGGAACAACAGTCCGGTGAGAACGACGAGGAACAACGAGATGCCGTCGACACCGACGTGCCAACCGATTCCCCAATCGCGGATCCACGGATGCTGCGAGACGAATTGGAATCCGGCGTTGGCGGTTTCGAACGAAGCAAGCAACCACACGCTGAGACCGGCCGTGGCGACGCTGGCAACGAGTGCAACGAACTTCGTCCACTCGGGACGACGGTTACTCGTGAGAATCGTGAGTACGCCGCCGATCACCGGAACGAGAATCAACGCGGTGAGAATCGGGAAAGCGATGGTTGATTCGTGCATCATGCAATCCCCCTGTAGACGAACCAGGCGAGCATGACGATCACCGCGATGGCAATGATGGCCGCGTATGCGCGGACGAAGCCGCTTTGGACGCGACGCACGACACCACTCGTCGAGCGGACCGTCGTGCCCGTGCCGCGCACGGCACCGTCGATGATGTTGGCGTCGGCCCACGCAATGGCGTCGAACGAACGACGTCCGGGGCCACCCATGAAGTTCGATACGAGTCGGTCGTAGAACCAACCATTCGCCAGAATCTCAGGCTCGATCGCCTTGACCTTCTTCTTCGCGTACACCGTCACCGCACCGGCGATACCGACGAGCCCGACGATGATGGCAACGGCCATCAACACGTACTTGTTGTCGTTGGCCCACGTGCCGTCGATGTGCGCCTCGCCATGCTCGATGATCGGCTCGAGCCAGCGCTCGAGGAAGTGCACGTTCTTCGTGAACGGCAACTGCAGCAGTCCGCCGAGAACGGACAGGATCGACAACACCACGAGCGGGAAGAGCATGATCTTCGGGCTTTCGTGTGGCTTGAAATCGCCGTGCGCGCCATGCTCTTCGCTGTGGTCGTTCCAACGGGCCTCGCCGAAGAAAACCATGATGACCTGACGCGTCATGTAGTACGCGGTGAGCAGCGCAGTGATGAGACCGATCACATAAAGACCGCGGTTGTTGGCGAAGACGAACAGGAGAATTTCGTCCTTCGACCAGAAACCCGCGAAGGGTGGCACACCGGCAATGGCCAACCAGCCGATGATGAACGTGAAGGCCGTGACGGGCATCAACTTACGCAGTGCGCCCATGCGACGCATGTCTTGTTCATGGTGCATGCCATGGATGACCGAACCCGAACCGAGGAACAACAAGGCCTTGAAGAAGGCGTGGGTCACCATGTGGAAGATTGCCGCGACGTACGCACCCGAGCCGACGGCGAGGAACATGTAGCCGAGCTGGGAAACCGTGGAATACGCGAGCACCTTCTTGATATCGGTTTGCGCAACGGCAACAGTGGCGGCGAACAAAGCCGTTGCTGCACCGACGACCGCGATGATCGTTGGTGCCCACGAGTAGGCCTCGTGAATGACCGGGTTCATGCGGGTCATGAGGAACACACCTGCGGTGACCATCGTCGCGGCGTGGATGAGTGCCGAAACCGGTGTGGGGCCTTCCATCGCGTCGGGCAACCAGAGGTAGAGCGGCAGCTGTGCGCTCTTGCCGCAAGCACCGACGAACAACATCAACGCGATTGCGGTGGCCGTGACGTGGCTCAACGAGCCTCCGATGGCTGCCGCATTGATGCCTTTGTACGACAACGTTCCCACCGACGAGAACGCGAGGAACATCGCCGTCATGACGCCCCAGTCGCCGACGCGGTTCGTCACGAACGCCTTCTTGCCGGCCGTGGCTGCGCTGTCACGCGTGTGCCAGAACGAGATCAGGAAGTACGAGCAGGTACCCACGCCTTCCCAACCGAGGAAGGTGACGAGAAGGTTCTCGCCCAGTACCAGCATGAGCATCGAGAAGACGAAGAGGTTCAGGTAAATGAAGAACTTCGAGAACTTCGGATCGCCGTGCATGTAACCGACTGCGTACAGATGGATCAGCGTGCCGATGCCCGTGACGAACAGCGCCATTGTGATCGACAACGGATCGGCGAGGAACGCCATCTTCACCTGCAGCGAACCCACCGGGATCCAGGAGAAGAGGCTCACCACGTGCGAACGTTCTTCTGCGTTCTTCGACAACATGTCGAAGAACGTGAGCGCGGTCACGACGAACGCACCACCACACATCGCGGCAGCGAGCAATCCGGCCTTCGGTTCACCGAATCGGCGACCGAACAGAACGAGAATCAAAAAGCCCGTGAGTGGCAGTGCGGGAATCAACCAGACGACATCGAGCATGTGACTAACCCTTCAGCTCTGACAGGTCGTCGGCGCTCACCTGCTGGCGACGCCGCATGATGGAAACGATGATTCCCAACCCGACGACCACCTCGGCGGCCGCCACGACGAGCACGAAGAACACCGCGGTTTGGCCGTTGATGTCGGAGAGCTCGGTTGCCAACGCGACGAAAGTGAGGTTCACGGCATTGAGCATGAGTTCGATGCACATGAACATGATGAGCGGGTTGCGCCTGACGAGTACGCCGACCATGCCGATGGCGAACAGACCTGCGGCGAGAACGAGATACCACGTGGTTGTCGGTGTGACGGCAGTGAGGATCATGACGCCGCCTTGTCTGACTTGCGCTTACGGGCGAGAACAACCGTGCCGACGACGGCCACGATGAGAAGAACCGACGTGAGTTCGAAGGCGACCACATAGTCGCCGAACATCGATCGAGCGATCTGGCGGATGTTCGCATCTGCTTGTTCGACCGTTGCCTTGTTGAGACCTTCGCCCGAGAACTTGAGAGTGTCGCGCGCCTTGACGATGGCGGTGACGAGAACTGCAAGCACGCCGGCTCCGAGAACGACCGCGAGCGGACGCTGCACATTTCCCAACGGTTCAGTGCGCAGGTCTTCCGCCTTGTCGACGCCGAGAAGCATGATGACGAAGA
>JBEBAF010000068.1:0-7271 GCA_041159045.1 Actinomycetota bacterium | reverse complement strand
TGACGAAGGCTTCCCATGCCTTCATCTGCATGCCGGGCGGATTCGGCACGTTGGACGAACTGTTCGAACTATTGACTCTGACCCAAACCGGCAAGGGACAACCCGTGCCAATCGTCCTGCTCGACGTTCCCGGCGACAGCTATTGGCATCAGGTCGAGGATTTCATGACAAATCAGATGGCCAGTCGAGGACTCATTTCACCCGAAGACACTTCGCTGTACCGAGTGACGAACGACCCGGTTGTGGCGGCTGCCGAAATCATCAACTTCTACGCCAACTTTCACTCGATGAGATTCGTCGGCAACAAGCTTTATCTGCGAACGCTGGATCCGCTGACGGAGTCTCAAATCTCGGAATTGAACGACCGATTCGGTCATCTCTGTATCGAGGGTGGAATCGAATCGGCCGAACCACATCCTGTCGAGATACGCGATTTTGACCACGTCGCCCTGCCGCGTTTGGTGATGAGGTTCGACAAGAGGTCGTTTGGCGGACTGCGACGCCTGATCGATGCGATCAATCGCTTCGTTGTGAACTGATTTCTCGCAAAACGTGTTCGGCCTTGGCCACGGATCGGCGCGCCTTTTGAATTTCTCGTTCGATGCGCTGCGCCGCTGCGTCGCCGTTCAGCGCGTCGTGCAACAGGTCGGTGCAGATGTCGGCCAAGCCTTCGTTGCAGGATTCCAGGAGCGACGAAAGTGTTTCAAGTCGGTCGGGCAGGCCATCACGTTTCATATTCTTTTGCCTCCTTGTTCGCGAACTACCGGGTGACTCTTCAGTCGAAACGCAACCAACTCAACGGGGTGACAAACGCGAAGGCGTGATTGATCCGGCGGCATGTTTCCTGCGATGTGTGCGGAACAGCCAGGATTACCTGACGCAAGGAAACGAGCCGGTTCAACGGTTCGAATCGCCGCGTACTTCCGATCGAGGATCGTCGTTGCCATGTCGGCTTGAAACATGCTGTAGGTGCCACCGGCACCGCAACAAAGCCCTTCGTCAGGGATCGCTGCGGTTCTGTACATGGACGCAAGAACTTCATGCGTATGCATGTGCGAACGCTGAATGTTGCGGAGATGACATGGGTCATGGATCAACACCAACTCCTCCGACCTCGTGACCAGCGTCGTCAATTCATCGAGGTGTCCGGCAAGAAAAGTCATGATGTCGACCGCGCCCGGAACGAAGTCGAGAAGATTGGCTCCGCATCCCGCAGAATTGAAAATCACGGGACCCGATTGCAGCGCCTCTTTGCATGATTCTTCGAAAGTTTCCGCCTTCTTGGCGAGGCCCGCGTGACGGTGCAATGCCCCGCAACACAATGCTGTGTCCGTGAGTGCCACTTGGTACCCAAGGCTTTCCAAGACGTCGATCGTTGCCTGATGCACCGGGCCGTACCACTCGGACATCACACACCCAGTGAAGAGGGTCACGGACTTGCTTTCCTCGCCCGGGCGAACATCGGTTGCCGCGCGAAGCTTGGTACGACGAAGAGGGAGCGGCGGAAGTGAAAGCTTGCGCGGCACGAGGCGGAGACGCTGGGCAATCGCGCCAATGACGGTGAGACCGCGAAGAAGGCCGGGTCGCCCCAGCGGCGCAAGAAGAAGTGTGAAACGAGTCCGTCGACTGCGTCGTCGCTGGGTAATTTCGTCGATGGCCGGTCCGATGATCGAGTCGTAGCGGACCCCCGATGGGCACGCAGGGAGGCATCCCATGCATTGAACGCAGGATTCGAGTGCGTCGATGACGGCCTCGTCGAGTGGCATGGCACCCGAACGGACTCCATTGATGATGGAAATGCGTCCGCGCGGGCTCGAGGCGTCGAGCCCTGTGACGCGGTATGTCGGGCAATGAGGAAGGCACAAACCGCACGACACGCAGCTCACGAGGTCTTCTTCGTTCACGGCCGAGAAATTTGATTCCGAGGTCGAACGGGCAATCTTCATAGCAGTCCCCACCGCAGTGACAGATCCGGACTCAGCGTATTTTCAGGATCAAACGATCTCTTCAGCCGTCGGCAAATGTCGAGAAGTGGGCCACTCGGGGCTGCGCCGTGGGGAGTTGCCGGCGCGAGAGCAGTCTCCTCGATGGCACTCGGCGGATCGATCTCGTGGAATTCCGGAAGTTTTTTGGCTTCTTGTGCAACATCATCAGGGTGACCTTCAAGGTTGACGATGGTTGCACCCTCGGTGTGCCAGACAACGGAAGGGCGAAAGAGCGCCGAAGTGGGACCTGTGCCGCGAAACCACCGACTGGTCGTTGGAATGGGCTCCGTGCGGAGCATGACCTCCGAAATGGTTGCGAGCGTTCCCCACGACCCGACCAAGAGTTTGACGAGGTCAAAACCCGAAACGTTCTTTACGGTTGGACCGCCCGCGGTGAACGAACGTCCGATGCCATCGACGGCACGACACATGAGAACAACGTTGGGCAACGCGGCATTGTCGGCCGGGCGTATTCCGTTTCGGCGAGTGGCGACGGCACCACCCACCGTTCCAATCATCGGGATCCGCAGGCGTTGGCTCTTCTCTTTGAGTGCTGATTGCACATCGGCCAAAGGTGTGCCGGCGTACACACGCAGCACCAACTCTTCCGGTTCGTAGGAGACGATCCCTGAGGGCAGATCAGTCGACCTACCCATCGAGGTCTCCGCTGTTCGACTCTCCCCGATCACCACATGTTGCAGGCGACGGTAAGACTTTGCCGGGGTTCGCGATTCCATGAGGATCGAATGCATGTCTGAGTCGACTCTGAGCTTCGAGGCTTTCCGCGTCGAACATCAGCGGCATGAAGTCCTGCTTCTCCAAACCGATGCCGTGCTCGCCAGAGAGAACGCCACCAGCCTCGATCGACGCCTTGACGATCCCCTCGCCTGCACGATGTACGCGGTCCATGATGCCCGGCACACGCTTGTCGAACAGAAGTAGCGGGTGAAGATTGCCATCACCTGCGTGAAAGACGTTCATCACTTGCAGGTCTTCGTCGGCGGCAATCGCAGCAACTTGGCTGAGAACATCGGCCAATCTGCGACGTGGTACGACCGTATCGTGAAGGTAATAGTTCGGTTGGATTCGTGCGATCGCGCCGAACGCGGTCTTTCGACCCTTCCAAATCAGTGCCCGCTCTGCGTCGGATTGGGCTCGTCGCAATGACGTCGCGCGATATTCCGCACAAAGTCGAACACAGTCGGTGACCTGTGCTTCAACCCCGTTCGGCAGACCTTCGATTTCGATGATGAGCAAGGCTCCTGCATCGAGCGGGAAACCCGCGCCAACGTACGCCTCGACGGCCCGCGTGATCGGTGCATCCATCATCTCGAGGGCTGACGGAATGATGCCGGCAGCAATGATGGCGCTGACCGCGTGGGCGCCATCGTCGACGGTTGGAAATCCAACGACGACAGTCGCAACCGCTGGGGCGTTCTGGCACAGCCGAACTTTCACCGCAGTGGCGATTCCGAACATGCCCTCGCTGCCCACGAATGCGCCACGGAAGTCGAAAGGAGCCGAGTCGGCGTCGAGAACGCAGATCGAGCCGTCCGACAGCACGACTTCAACGGCAAGAACGTGCGCAGAGGTGACACCCATGGAAAGGCAATGAGGGCCACCGGAATTGTTCGCCACATTTCCGCCGATCGTGCAGCTCTGCTGGCTCGAGGGGTCCGGCGCGAAGTGCAGACCAGAACGCGCCGTTGCGCGGCTGAGGTCGGCATTCAGCACCCCCGGTTCCACCCAGGCCCAGCGTTCCGCGACATTGACTTCACGGATGTGATTCATCGCCATGAGAGAAATCACGAGCCCACCCATATTGGGCACCGCTCCTGCCGCCAGGCCGGTACCGGCTCCTCTCGCAATGAAAGGAGTATGAGTTCTCAGGCAATCCCGCACGATCTCCGACACTTCGTGAGTGTTGCGTGGCATGACAAAGCCGCTGGCCACACCCGTTATGTTCGACGCATCGCGAGAAACCAACTGCAACTGCAGTGGTGACCGATCGATGTGAAGCGCGCCGGAACGACGATGGTCGTTGGGTCTTCGCATGTTGCAAATGTTACTCAACTGTTTGGTTTGGCTGATTCGTTCGTTGTAGCGTCACGGCGTGTCGCGCGCTAATGAAGTACATGATTGGGTCAGCTTCGAGGATCCGGATGGCGGTCGAATGTGGATATTCGATGCCACGTATTTCCTCAGCAACTGGAAGTGCATCTACGGCGAGGGTTGCAAAGGTGTTCATGAAGAAGACACCACTGATTTGATGCAGGGCTGCTGCAGCTTCGGAGCCCATTTCATCGACAAGGACGATGAGAAGACCGTCAGGAGATCGGCCAAACGTCTCACGGCTGCACATTGGCAATTCAAGAACAAGGCGAAGAAGTCAGGCTGGTGGAGCACCGAACGCGACGGCGCAATCAAAACCCGCGTGGTGGATGGCGCCTGCATCTTTCTCAACCGTCCGGGCTTCGAAGGCGGTGCGGGATGCGCTCTCCACATCGCCGCAGAAGAGGCCGGCGAGCGGCCAATGGACTGGAAGCCCGATGTGTGCTGGCAGGTTCCGGTTCGTCTGCAAGAAACGACGGATGAAGACGGCCATGTCGTGACCTTCGTGCGCGAATGGAAGCGCCGTGACTGGGGCGACGGTGGTCACGAATTCCATTGGTGGTGCACCAACGACAAAGCTGCCTTCGTCGGGAGTGACCCAACCTACAAATATCTCAAACACGAGCTCACCGAACTCGTTGGAGCACCGGTATACGCACTGCTGGTTGCAGAACTTGAAAAGCGCTCCAAGAACGTTGCGCCGCACCCGGTGACCATCACCAAGAAGCGAACTGCTGCGAAGCGCAGTTGATTATTGATTGCGCTTGAAGGCGCGTCGACGATCTTCGAGGCCGAGCAACCGCTTGCGAATCCGAATCGAACTCGGCGTCACTTCGACGAGTTCATCGTCGGCGATCCATTCGATTGCGGTTTCGAGGGTGTGCACCACCGGAGCCGCAAGCTTGACACCGTCGTCATGTGAATGGGTACGGATGTTCGTCTTTTCCTTTGCACGCACCGCGTTGACGACCATCTCGTCGCTTCGGGAGTTTTCTCCTACGACCATGCCCTCGTAAATGTCATCACCCGGCGACACGAACAAGGTGCCGCGCAACTGAAGGTTGTCGAGGGCGTACGCCGTTGACTTGCCGGTTCGGTCACCGACCATCGCGCCACCCAAGCGATGGGGCAACTCTCCTACCCATGGTGTCCAGCCGGCATGGTTCATGTGGATCAACGCGGTTCCACGTGTCTCGGTGATGAGATGCGAACGGAAGCCGATGAGGCCTCGCGACGGGGCTTCGAAGCTGATGAGTGTGCGCCCGACATCACCGGGGCGAATGTCGGTCACGCGACCCTTGCGCGGTGCGAGTGCCTGTGTGACGGCTCCGACGTGTTCGTCGGGCACGTCGCAGGTTCCGGTTTCGAGAGGCTCGTGGCGGCGACCATCGATCTCGCGGGTGACCACTTCCGGACGGCTCACTTGAAGCTCGTAGCCTTCGCGACGCATGTTTTCGATGAGAACAGCAAGCTGCAACTCGCCTCGTCCGGCAACTTCGATGACATCGGGCGATTCGGTTTCACCGAGTCGAATGGAGACGTTGCCGAGGATTTCGCGCTGCAGACGCTCGCGCAGATGGCGACTCGTGAGGAACTTGCCCTCGCGGCCTGCCAATGGAGACGTGTTGACTCCGAAGCTCATGCGAATGACAGGTTCGTCAACACTGAGACGTTGAAGCGGTGCGGGAGTTTCGGCCGAAGTGAGCGTGTCACCGACTTCCACCTCCGGGATTCCGGCAACAACGAAGAGGTCACCCGCCTCGACGGATTCGACCTCGCGACGTCCGATGCCGTCGAAGACGTACAACTGCGAAATGCGACGCTTGATGACGGGTTCCGGATTCGAATCGGATGGGCGCTGGCAAACCGCGATGGTTTCGCCTTTGCGGAGCTGGCCGGAATAGACGCGTCCGATGCCGAGACGTCCGAGGTAATCGGATGCATCGAGGTTGGTGACAAGCGCCTGGAGGACGCCATTCGGGTCGCTCTTCGGCTCGGGTAGAGCCAACATGCATTCGAGGAGTGGTTCGAGGTTCGCGTCGGCCGCGGGCATTCCCACGCCGACCATCGAACGGCCCTCGCGGGCTACTGCGCTGACGACCTGGAAGCCGAGATGGTCGTCATTCTTCGCCAAGTCGAGGAACAACTGTTCGACCTCGCCAAGAACTTCTTCGGGTCGAGCATCTTGACGGTCGACCTTGTTCAGTACGACAACGGCCGGAAGGTTCGCTTCCATCGCCTTCGAGAGCACGTATCTGGTTTGGGGCAACGGTCCCTCGGCTGCATCGACCAACAGCACGATGCCGTCGACGATGTGCAACGCGCGTTCGACTTCGCCGCCGAAGTCGGCGTGGCCAGGAGTGTCAACGAGGTTGATCGAGACGCCCTTGTAGGTGATTTGGGCTGCCTTGGCGAGAATCGTGATTCCTCGTTCACGTTCTTGGTCGTCTGAGTCCATGACTCGGTCGACAACCTGCTGGTGGGCAGCGAAGGTGCCGGTTGAACGGAGGAGGGCATCGACCAAGGTTGTCTTGCCATGGTCGACGTGCGCGACGAGAGCGATATTGCGGCGGGGGGTCATGATGTGGGACGAGAGACGACTCAGAGGTCTTCTTCGCCGTCCTCTTCTTCGTCTTCGTCGAACTTCACGCCGTATTTCTCGGCCAGGGCCGCGTATTCGTCATCTTCCGACTTGGGGCGCGACGACGAGCCGCCGAAACCAAGATCTGCGGCACTGGGGCCGGCTTGCTTCAACTTGCGCGCTTCTTCGAAGCGGCGGTGACGACCCTTTTTCACGTGAGGGCTCCGAACTACTCGCGGTGGGGTGAGGGCACGGGGCCCTACGGATTCAACAGTTGGCCAGTCTACAGCTCGAGGCACCCAAAATTCGGGGATCGCCTGTCAGTCGGCTCGAAGGAGCCGGAGACCCCCATCGCCGTCGAATGCGATTCCCGCGGATCCTGCCACCAAATCGGCCAAATCTTCGCCCAAGACCTCGGATCGCCAACCGTGACGGAGTCGGGCTTCGGGAAATCCTCGTAGGTAATCGATGATGTCGGCACGGGTGCCAAGGAGGGCTACTTCAATTTGCTCGCGTGACGCGACCTCGCTGATCCACGCCGACATGAGTGTTGCGGCAGGACGAAGGTCGCGATCGAATTCCTCGACGTCGTG
>JBEBAF010000067.1:0-4983 GCA_041159045.1 Actinomycetota bacterium | reverse complement strand
CCTGCAGTGACGTCTTTGCCGGGCTTCTGCTCGACGTCGAATTCGAGCCATTCACCGCGGTAGGGGTGGATGGTTCCCTTCACCAACTGGTGCTTCGACAAGTTACGCAGACGGAAACGTTCACCCGGTTCGAAGATGACGCCGGGGGAACGCACGAGCTGCGACACAACGACGCGCTCGGTGCCATTGATGATGAAGGTTCCCTTGTCGGTCATCTTCGGGAAGTCGCCCATGAAGACGACCTGTTCCTTGATTTCACCGGTGTCGGCGCGCAAGAAGCGTGCACGCACGAAGATCGACGATGAGTACGACATGTCGCGCTCGCGACACTCTTCCATCGAGAACTTCGGGGGAGGACAAAGGTCTTCGTCGGTCGGATCGAATTCGAGTTCGAGCTGCATGTTGCCGCTGAAGTCTTTGATCGGCGAGATATCGGAGAACGCTTCGGCGAGACCCTGACGCATGAACCATTCGAAACTCTCGCGCTGAATCGCGATGAGGTCGGGAAGCTCGATGGGCTCTTCCAGGTTGGCGAATGAATACCGGTCGCGGGACAACGGGCGTGAAGACACTATTTACTCCTGGGTGCGAGCGCGGGCGTGGGCGTGCAGGGACCCCAAGGACTCACGGAGAGGCAAAGGGGGCAACGCACGGCAACCGACAAGGCTACCGTTGGCCCCCGAAAGCGGACAACGGGGCGCAAAAAACCAGACCCCCAGAAACGGGGCCCCGCGAATTGCGGAGAAAGGTAAGCCCGCGCCCCTGCCAAGTCAAGGATCCCCGCCCGAGAAACACGACGGCCCCGGGGTTTCCCCCGGGGCCACCATGAACGTCCCGCCGGAGCGGGAAGATTGTGCGTTTGTGAAGTCTTACTTGACTTCGACCGTGTTAGCGGTCGCGTCTTACTTGACTTCGACCGTGTTGCCGGTCGCGTCTTACTTGACTTCGACCGATGCGCCAGCTTCTTCGAGCTTGGCCTTGGCCTTCGCGGCGTCGTCCTTCGAGGCCTTCTCGAGAACCGGCTTCGGTGCGCCGTCGACGAGGTCCTTGGCTTCCTTGAGGCCGAGGTTCGTGAGTTCGCGCACGACCTTGATGACCTGGATCTTCTGTGCGCCACCATCGGTGAGGATGACGTCGAACTCGTCCTTCTCGTCTTCGCCAGCGGCGGGTGCTGCGCCACCGGCAGCTGCAACTGCGGCAACCGCAACGGGTGCGGCAGCGGTGACACCGAAGCGCTCTTCGAACGCGTCGAGTAGGTCCTTCAGTTCAATGACGGTGAGGGCCGAGATGCCATCGAGGATTTCTTCTTTGCTGAGAGCCATCGCTCTGTCTCCTTTGTGAGATGTGTTGTGAAGTTCTTGTTGTGAATGATTGACGGATCGAAACTGCAGGGCAGTTTCGACGTTTCGTGGATGCTGCTATGCAGCTTCCTTCTGATCGATGAGTGCCTTGAGGCCGTAGGCCATATTGCGCGGCAGAGCCTGCAACAGACCGGCGGTCTTGACGAGCGGAGCCTGCAGGGCGCCGGCGAACTGTGCGAGAAGCACTTCGCGCGACGGCAGATCTGCGAGAACATCGAGGTCGCGCTTGCTCATGGTTGTTGAGCCAACGACGCCACCCTTGACGACGAGGAGCGGGTTGCCCTTCGCCTGATCGCGCAGAGCCTTTGCAGCAGCTGCCGCATCACCTTGAATGAATGCGATGGCGGTTGGGCCAACGAGGAATTCCTCGAGACCTTCGAGACCCGCTTCACGCACGGCAAAACGAGCCAGGGTGTTCTTGTACACCTTGAACTCGGCACCGGCGTTGCGCAGTTCACGACGCAGCTGTGCGAGGGCTGCAACGGACATACCGCGATATTCGGTCACGATGGCGGCATCGGATGCCTCCAACTTGCCGCGTACCTCGGCGATTACCGCTGCCTTTTCCTCACGGACGCTTGTAGAAGTCATGTCACCTCCTTCAATTTCGCTTGGTCGGAGCGCTCGCTTGCACGAACGCTGCAACGACCCGCGAAGGCATTCCGGAAGGAACGCACACGAAGGGCCATCTCAGGGTCCGCCTCATCTGGTGGGAAATCCATTAATCGAACCGGCGAACCGGTGCGGGCCAGAAGTCTTCGGCGAGAGAACCGAATGGTTTATGTAGAACGGGAACGCTACTGCCGGGTTGGCAACGTTCAAACGATGAATCAGACCGTTTCGGGCTTGAGACGGTTGGTGTCGATCTTGACGCCGGGGCTCATGGTTGCCGCGATGCTGACCTTGCGGAGGTACTTGCCCTTTGCCGCAGCAGGCTTTGCACGCTGGATTTCATCGAGCACGGCGATGAGGTTCGTCGCAAGATCGGCGGCCGAGAAGCTGGCCTTGCCGATCGGTACGTGCACGTTGCCGTAGCGATCGGTGCGGTACTCGACCTTGCCGCCCTTGAATTCACCGACTGCACGAGCGACGTCTTGGGTCACCGTGCCGGTTTTGGGGTTCGGCATGAGGCCGCGCGGGCCGAGAACACGACCAAGGCGACCAACGAGGGGCATGAGATCGGGCGTGGCGATTGCCAGGTCGAAATCCATGTTGCCCTTTTCGATTTCTGCTGCAAGATCGTCGGCACCCACGAGGTCGGCGCCGGCTTCGCGCGCGGCCTGAGCCGCTTCGCCCTGTGCGAACACTGCGATGCGCACGGTCTTGCCGGTACCGGACGGGAGCGCAACGGTTCCACGGATCATCTGGTCGGCTTTGCGGGGATCGACGCCGAGACGCACGGCGACTTCGACGCTTTCGTCGAATTTCGCGGTGGCGATCTTCTTCACGATCTCAACCGCTTCGAGCGGCGAGTAGAGCGCCTCGCGGTCGTATGCACCAACCGCAGCCTTGTACTTCTTGCCTGAGTTAGCTGTCAGAGCCATGTCATTCCTTTCGTTGTCACCGGCTGTGAACAACGCGGTGATCATCTCCCTCATGTGGCGGCACTTGCCGGGCGAGGTCCTCCCGGTCGGCCGTATTCGACTTAAAGAATCAGACGACTTTGTTGATGAAGTCAGACGACTTTCAAACCCATGGAACGCGCGGTTCCACGTACCTGCTGCTTGGCAGCGTCGAGGTCGTAGGCATTGAGGTCGGGCATCTTGATCTTGGCGACTTCTTCGATGTCGGCTTCGGTGACCGAACCGGCAACGGTCTTGCCGGGCGTCGACGATGCCTTCTCGAGACCGGCCTTCTGGCGCAAGAGCACCGGCGTTGGCGGGGTCTTCAGAATGAAGGTGAACGAACGATCTTCGAAGATGCTGATTTCGACCGGGATGATGGTGCCGGCCTGAGCTTCGGTTGCTGCGTTGTACTGCTTGACGAAGTCCATGATCGCAATGCCGTGGGGTCCGAGTGCGGTACCAACCGGCGGTGCGGGTGTGGCCTTTCCGGCCGGGATCTGGATCTTGACGATCGCTGCGAGCTTCTTCTTTGCCATGACTGTTCCTTAGAGGCTTTCTATCGAATGTTTGGGGCTTTGCAACCGCTTAGAGCTTCGCGACCTGGCTGAAGTCCATCTCGACGATGGTTTCGCGGCCGAAGATGTTGACGAGGACCTTCAACTTCATGTGATCGACGTTGATGTCGTCGATCGTTCCGGTGAAGTCGGCGAACGGGCCTTCCTTCACGCGAACGCTTTCGCCAACTTCGTATTCGAGCTTCGGGGTCTTGCGCTTCGGCGCGGCCTTGCCGTCGCCCTTGGCCGACAGGAAGGTTTCCACTTCACGACGCGACAGCGGCGTGGGCTTTTGGCCCTTGTGGCTTTGGCCAACGAAACCGGTGACACCCGGGGTGTTGCGAATACAGAACCAGGACTCGTCGGTCATTTCGCAACGCACGAGCAGATAACCCGGGAATACCTTGCGCTGAACGACCTGCTTCTGGCCCTTCTTGAATTCGACCGCGTCTTCCATTGGAATGACGACTTCGTAGATGCGGTCATCCATGTTCATCGACTGGATACGCGTATTGAGGTTCAACTGAACCTTCTTTTCGTAACCCGACTGTGTATGAACCACGTACCACTGGCCGGGACGTGCGAATGGAGATTCGACTTCTTGTTCATCGCCATCCTCATCGTCGACATCAACGTCGTTGGTGGTGGTGAGGTCGAAAGAAGCATCGGGGGTTTCGACTTCGTCGATGACGGCTTCGTCGTTGGACGATCCGGAACCCATGTTGAGGAGAAAATTGTCGCTCATGGCCTGATCAGTCCTTGTACAACCAGTTTGAGAAGAAACCGAACGCCGCATCGAGCCCGCCAACGATTGCGGTGAACACCACAACGGTGCCGAGTACGACGAGCGAGTAACGACGCACTTCGGGCCATGACGGCCACGCAACCTTGCGCATTTCCTCGCGGACCTCTTTGATGTAGGTCGCGGGGCCAACCTTGGGCTCGTTCGCGGACTTGCGCTGCGGACCACGGGCATCGCGAACAGGAGCACCCTGTTCGTTCAGGGCGCCCATGCGCTTCAGCGCTCGCTTTTGCTCGCGATTGAGATCTTGGCTGGACATTTCTCGTTCTTCTTTGTTTGCTTGCTTGCTTTGCAGGGCAGGAGGGACTCGAACCCCCGACCGTCGGTTTTGGAGACCGATGCTCTACCAACTGAGCTACTGCCCTTGGTGGGGAGCGGTCAGGCTATCAGCGGCCTAACGGGTCTCCTTGTGAAGGGTGTGACGGCGGTCGCTGGAGCAGTACTTCTTCATTTCCAGGCGCTCGCGGTCGTTGATCTTGGACTTCATCGTGATGTAGTTGCGCTCTTTGCACTCGGTGCATTCGAGCGTGATCTTCACGCGCTTGTCGCTTTTTGCCATGGCCGGTTCCGTCCTTACTTAATGATCTTCGTGACGCGACCCGCACCCACAGTACGGCCACCCTCACGAATCGCGAAACGCAAACCCTCGTCCATCGCGATCGGCTTGCCCAACTCAACCTTCATCGTGACATTGTCACCAG
>JBEBAF010000066.1:0-18024 GCA_041159045.1 Actinomycetota bacterium | reverse complement strand
TCGGCGTGCCCGAAGAAATCAAGGTCGACGAAAGTGGAATCATCGGTGGGGGCACCCACCTCACCCCACACCAGGTGAACGAACTCGTCGCCACGCGCAGCGATGCCGTGTTTTTCGACGGTCGGAACGCCTACGAAGCGGAAATCGGTCGTTTCCGTGGGGCCATCGTGCCCGACGTCGACACAACCCCCGGTTTCATCGCCGAAATCGAAAGTGGCAAGTACGACCACCTGAAAGACCGGCCGATCATCACTTACTGCACCGGCGGAATTCGTTGTGAAGTGCTGTCGGTTCTCATGAAAAACCGCGGATTCGCCGAGGTGTACCAAATCGACGGAGGAATCGTTCGCTACGGGGAAACCTTCGGCAACAAGGGGCTGTGGGAAGGTTCGCTGTACGTGTTCGACGGGCGATCAACCGTGACGTTCGGCAAGTCGGCGACCATTCTGGGTCGATGCGCACACTGCTGTGCACCAACCGATCGGTTCAAGAATTGCGCGAATCAGTCATGCCGCGCGCGAACTTTGTTGTGCGAGACTTGCGCCGAATCGAACCCGTGGTGTGCGGACTGCTCAACGAAAGTTGGGCATGACCTGCGTGGCGAGTAGTTCGAGAGTTTCGGTATCGGGATAATCGGCACACCACGGGATGAATCCCGTGCACCCCAACGCAACGTATTTCGCGATTTTTTCGCTCACCTGTTCGGGTGTGCCGACCAGGTTGTTGTCGCGCCAATTTTCAACGGAGTCACCCCACAAGCCACCCTTGGTCCGCTGCGACAATTCAGCTTCGCTCGAGCGAATGAACACCTCGGGCGACCATGTCTTGCGAATCTCGGATTCGTCGCGACCAACGGCCGCGCAATGACCCTTCAGAATTTCGCGCTTGCGCGCCCACTCGTCGAGCTTGCCGCCGAAGTTCGAACAATCGGCATGCTCGGCCACGACACGCAACGTGAGTTGCTCGCCTCCGCCTCCGATCCAGATCGGCGGATTCGGCTTCTGCAATGGCTTCGGGTCACAGTTCGCGCGAACCATCTTGTAGTACTTGCCGTCATAACTTGTTTCGGTGTTGGTCCACATTGACTTCACGATTTCAACCGATTCGCGCAACATCCCGATGCGATCGGCCGGCTTCGGGAATTCATACCCGTAACCACGATATTCGTTTTCGTACCAACCTGCTCCGATACCCCAGTCGAGTCGACCACCCGAAATCACATCGATCGTCGACGTGATCTTCGCCAACAATCCGGGATTGCGGTAGCTGTTGCACCCGACCATCTGGCCCAGTCGAATCCGACTCGTTCGCTGCGAAATGGCTGCGATCGTGGTCCAGCATTCGAAGACGGCTTCGTGCGCCGGGCGAGGAACGTTGTGAAAGTGGTCGTACACCCAAATCGAGTGATATCCCAATTTTTCGGCGAGCAGAGCGGTATCGACCGCCGTTTGCCACTTGGCCTCATCGCCCTGAATTGCCGACAGCTCCATCTTCCACCCCTGGGGCATGAAAACCCCGAAGATGACGTCGTTGGTGTTTTCAGGATGCGCTGTCATGGCGCAACCCTAGAGGGGAAGGTCTCCGGTTGCCTTCTTGGTCGAACCGAAATCCTTGAAAGACGCGATCGTGCGTTGGGCAATGCGCATCTGGTGGATCTCGTCGGCGCCATCGGCGAAACGACTCCAGCGTGCCTGCTGCAACATGCCGGCGAGTGGCGTGTCGGTTGAGTACCCGAGTGCGCCGTGCACTTGGATCGCTCGGTCGATGATGCGCCAGAGGCTGTTTGCAACGAAGTGCTTCGCCATCGAGACCTCGGCAACGAAATCCATACCGTGTTCGATCTTGTACGCCGCGTGCAACACCATCAACTTGCACTGATACAACTCGACCGCCGAGTCGGCGATCATCCATTGGATGCCCTGCTTTTCGGCGAGATACGAACCGTGCGAATAGCGCTCCATCGAACGCTTCACCATCAAATCAAGGGCGGTTTCGGCCTGACCGATCCATCGCATGCAATGCGCGAGACGCGCCGGCCCCAAGCGGTATTGACCGAGAAGGTGTCCCTGACCGCGCCCGCCCAGCATGTTGGCCGCAGGAACGCGAAGGTCTTCGATGAGAATCTCGCAGTGATTGTGCCCACCCGACATCGTGTGAACGTCGCGCACGATGTTCCAGCCCTCGCTTGGAAGGTCGACGATGAAGCAGCTGTTTGCGGCTTGGGGAATGTCGGGATCTTCCTCGGTGCGCGCCACCAAGAGAGCGAACTTTGCCCCGCGCGCACCCGAGATGAACCACTTGTGCCCATTGATCACCCATTCGTCGCCGTCTTTGTATGCGAAGGTTTTGATGAGCGTTGGGTCGCTGCCGGCAACTTCCGGCTCTGTCATCGCGAAGCACGAACGCGCGGTTCCTTCGCACAGTGGGCGCAGATACTTTTCCTTCTGTTCGGGCGTACCCCAATGCAGGATCGTGTGTTGGTTGCCTTCGTCTGGCGCCTGGGCATTGAGAACGAACGGCCCGATGCTGACTTTTGCCGCTTCGGCCGAGACCGCAGCCATCGCGGTTGGGCCCAGACCCATTCCTCCCCATTCCTTGGGCATGTGCGGTAGCCAGAGGCCACGTTCTTCCTTGGCTTCTTTGCGCAGCTTGACGATGGTCTTCACCACCTGCGATCGATCCTTTTGGTCGATCGCGTCCCACGCGGGCTGCACGGACTCTTCCATGAATCGACGGACCTTCAGGCGAATCTCTTCGACCTCTGCCGGAAAACTGAAATCAATCACGCGGATCCCCCATCAATTCGTGAACGCTCCGTCATTCTTGTGCCCCGCAGGAGTGGGCGACAACCCGGACACGTCCTAGCCTGTTTTCGTGTCAACTCCCGACGGCCATCTTCCACAGGGTGAAGAGAAGGTTCGCGCCGTGCGGGCGATGTTCGACACGATTGCGCCCCGATACGACCTCGTGAACCGCATCATGACCTTTCGCCTCGATGTTCGGTGGCGCCGACGGGCGGTGCGCACGCTCAGCCTCCCGAGGGGTTCGCGAGTCATCGACCTTGCAGCAGGTACCGGCGACCTGTGTATCGATCTCCGTCGAGCGGGCCACACGCCATTTTCCATCGACCTCAGCTTCGGCATGCTGTCGGCCGATCGCAGCGGTGAGCCACGCGTTCAAGCCGACATTCTTCGTCTGCCTTTTCCCGATGCTTCCGTCGACGGCGTGACGTGCGGTTTCGCGTTGCGCAATCTTGTCGACCTCAACGCTTTCTTCCGTGAACTGGCCAGAGTCGTCCGGCCAGGTGGACGCATCGCGCTGCTCGACGTCGGCGTACCCCACAATCCCGTCGTCCGCTTCGGCAACGGCGTCTATTTCGGCAAGATCGTTCCGAAGATCGGAGCACTTCTTTCCGACGGCCCGGCATATCGCTACCTGCCGAAGAGCGTCGCCTACCTTCCTCCACGAGACGAACTGGTTGCAATGCTGCGAACCGCCGGTTTCGCCGACGCGATTCACGAACAACTTTCCGGAGGATTGACCCAGTTGATGTCCGGAACTAGATCAGCATGACCCAACTGGTAGCCCTCGGCGCCATGCTCGACGTTCCCGTCGATCTCAACGATGTCGCCGGAGGAAACGGGCATCTTTTCGTGCGTGACGGCGTCGGGGTCGCAGGGCAAGGTCAGGCTTTGTGTGTTCCGGCAAGCCGGGTTTCCCAAGTGTTGACACAAGTCGATCTGCTTGACTCGGTCGCGCACCCCATCGCGATCGGCGCAATTCCCTTTCGATCCGAACAAGACGGCGACTTCGTCATTCCTGCCACCACTGTCGAAAAGTCGCACGACGGTTCCACGCGCTTGACGGCAATAGGGCCCGACAAGACCTCCGCCCAAAGAACGCTCGAGAGCAGCTTGCAGCAACTCGCCGGTGCGTCTCGACAACCAGCGGCCTCGGCAAACAGTTTCAGCGTTGCGCCACTCACGCCGATCGACACGTATCTCGCTGCAGTTACCAAGGCCCGCGACGCGGTACGTGCGGGTCGACTCACCAAGGCGGTCATCGCGCGTGACATCGTCGTGACCTCCGACCAGCCGATCGACCTTCATGCCGTCCTGCTCCGACTGAAGGCATCGTTTGGTTCGAGCTACCGGTACAGCTTTCGGAACTTCGTCGGGGCCTCGCCCGAGCTTCTCGTCCAGGTCGACCACGGCACCCTGCGCAGCCATCCTCTTGCCGGAACAACTCCACGTACCGGAGATCCTGCAACCGACATACGGATGGCCGAAGAATTGCTTGCCAGCGAGAAGAATCAAATCGAGCACCGCGTCGTCGTCGACATGGTGCACGACACCCTCTTGCCGTTCTGCTCGTATCTCGATTGGGAACCCGAGCCTTCGGTCGTCCCCGTCGCGAATGTTCAGCACCTCGGCACGCGTGTCGAAGGCCGACTCAACCAAGACGTTCATTGCATCGATCTGGCGAGACTCCTTTCCCCCACTCCCGCCCTTGGCGGCTTTCCCCGCACCGAGGCTCTGGAACTGATCGCGGGCTGCGAGGGCATGGATCGCGGCCTCTACGGTGGCACGATCGGTTGGTGTGATGCCGCCGGAAACGGAACCTTCGCGGTGTCGATTCGCTGTGCGCTGTTCAACGACGATCGCACCATGGCGCGCCTCTTCGCGGGTGGCGGCATCGTGGCAGAGAGCGAACCGTATTCCGAACTTGCAGAAACCCAGGCGAAGTTTCAGGCAATGTTGTCGGCGATCATCCGGCCCTGAAGTCCTCGTCGATCGACGAGGCGACGGCCGAGTTCAAACGTTCGTGGAGTTTCACGTTCTCGTTTCGGTTCGTTCGAACGATGATCACACGTGTGCCCGTTGCCGAAAGCGAGTTCAACAATTCCGCATGAGTCGTTGGTGTGTCCACACGAAGACCGAAGCCCGAAGCGACAACCTCGAGCTTCGTCGAATGAGGTGTGCCGAAGAGTTTCTCGAATGGACCGTGCGGCATCGCCTCGGCCTGAGGGAGGAACGAAAAGATTCCACCACCGTCGTTGTCGGTAACGACGATGCGCAAGTCGATGTTGCGCGATGCCAGCATCGTCAGCGATGACAAGTCGTGGAGAAACGCGACGTCTCCGACATAGGCGGTCACCGCACCCAATTCGCTCGCCACTCCGATTGCGGTGGCGACAACACCGTCGATTCCGTTTGCTCCGCGGTTCGAGTACACGAGAAGTCCGTCACCGGTCGACGCGTACCACTCGATGTCGCGGATCGGCATCGATGAACTGACCACGGCGATTCGTGACTTCGCCGCGATTGCCCGAGCAACATGCGGATCGGTCAGGGAATCGAATGATCCGAGGCACGATTCGATTGCCTGATCCGCAATTGAATCTGCACGACGCCACGCACCGCTCCACACGAAAGGTGCACCTCCGGGTGGCGAGACCTCGGCGTTGAGACGAGCCGCAACCGCACAAAGGCGGTCGACCGTGTTTGCCACGTCGGCTTCGATGTGATGCGCCACCACATGATCAGGGTCCAGGTACGAACCCGGGGAATGAACGACGATTTGTTCGGCGCCGATTTCTTTGGCCCACTGGCCGAGAACTTTCGACGCAGGCGGGGCACCCAAGCGAAGAATCACGTCCGGCTTCAGTGCGTCACGCGCCGTGGCACTGCGAACGATGCCGTCGAAGTGCGCGACGATGTTTCCGCCTTCGACACGAACACCGCTACGCGGGCAAGCCAACACGGGCCAGTCCAAGACCGAGGCAAGTACCGTCGCTGCAGCCGCATACGCACCGAGCACGTATCCACCACCGGGGTGACCCGCAATGATCACTCCACGACGACCTACGAGACGATGCGCGAGGTCTTCGATTTCCCAATCCCCCAAGAGGGCCTTCGCATGGATTTGGCCCGACCACGGCGCTTCGTGAGCGCGCGTCGCCGGCATGTCGACGACTTCGCCCAAGAGGGGCTCTCGGAACGGCAAATTCAGGTGGACGGGACCCGGCACCGGACCGGTGGTGCGGGCAACGACATGATCGGCCAAAGCCCGCCAAGTCCGCGCAGCGTCGTACGACGCCACTCCCGGATCGTGGAACCAGCGCACCGCATTGCCGTAGAGGGCCGTCTGGTCGATTGTTTGGGCTGCCCCGACGTCGCGCGCTTCGGGCGGTCGATCGGCGGTACACACGATCATCGGAACCGCGCTGAGGTGCGCCTCGACAACCGCCGCATGGAAGTGAGTGGCCGCGGTTCCCGAGGTGCACAAGGCGACTGCGGGCAAGCCCGTGACTTGCCCCGACCCCAGCGCCGCGAAAGCCGCGCTGCGCTCGTCGATGAACATCTCGACGCGGATTGCCGGGTGGGACTCGAGTGCGATGGCCAGAGGCGTCGAACGCGAACCGGGCGCCACAAAGGCGTGTGTGACCCCGCATCGGACCCATTCATCGACCAAAGTGGCGCAGAAAGTTGCCTGTGCGTTGGCAGTGTTGCGGGCATTCGTTCCGCTGTTGGGCTCTATCGTGGGTTCCATGAAGGTCGAAATCTGGTCGGATGTGGTCTGTCCGTGGTGCTACATCGGTAAGAAGAAATTCGAGGATGCGGTAGCAAACCTCGCTGCCGAGGGTACTCAACTTGATCTCGAGATCTCGTTTCGTCCGTTCCAACTCGACCCGAACGCCCCCGTGGGTGGCACCTCCCCCGTTCGCGATGCCTACGCCAAGAAATTCGGCGGGCCGGAGAAGGCCGACAAGATCATCGAACACGTCAGTCGCGTCGCTGCCGACGCCGGAATCACGTTTCACATGGACCGCGCCCTGCGGGCAAACACGCTTCGCGCACATCGCCTGATGTACCTCGCCTTGCGCGATCACGGAGCAGCAGCCCAGCGTGAAATGAAACAGGCCCTTCTCGAGGCCTATTTCACCGATGGCAAGAACGTCGCCGATGACGAAGTGCTGATCGCCGCCGCAGTGCGCGCAGGCATCGGACGCGACGAAGCCGAAAGGTGGCTCGACAGCAACGACGGCGACGCCGAAGTACGTCACGACATCATGGAAGCCGGCGAATTGGGCATCACCGCAGTCCCGACTTTCGTCATCGATGGACGCTGGGCCATTCCCGGCGCCCAGGATGCCGAGGTGTTCGAGCGCGCACTTCTTCGAATGAGCCAGCGCCCGGCCGAGACCGAATGAGGGCCGAACGACTCGTCCTGTTGCATGGTTTCACCCAAGGCGGTGGAATTTGGCTTCCCGTGATCGAACGCTTGACCATTCGCTGTGCGCTCGATGCACCCGACCTGCCGGGGCACGGCGCTTCTTCCTTGCTTGCGACTTCATTGCCCGAAACAGCCGACACACTTGTCACCGAGTACGGCTCGGCTGCATGGGTCGGCTATTCGATGGGAGGACGCCTCGCTCTCCACGTCGCCCTGCAGCACCCTCATCGAGTTTCGCATCTCGTACTGTGCAGCACGACAGCCGGTTTGCGCGACGCCGACGAGCGCGCCCAGCGTCGCGCGAATGACGAAAAGCTTGCTTCACACATTCGCGAGATCGGAACCGCGAAATTCCTCGACGAATGGCTCGCTCAGCCACTGTTCGCAACACTGCGGCCCGACCGCCCCGACGCTGCGCACGACCGGGAGGTACGCGAAGCGAACCTTCCCGAAGGCCTGGCAACGAGCCTTGAATTGGCGGGCACCGGCGCACAGGCATCCTTGTGGGAACAACTGCCGTCGCTCACGATGCCCGTTCTCATTGTCACGGGTGAACTCGACACGAAGTTCACTGCGATAGGCGCCGAGATGGCTTCAGCGATCGGAGACAACGCGCGCCACATCGTGATGGCGGGCTGCGGTCACTCGCTACCATTCGAACACCCGGATTCGTTCGCGCGGATCGTCGACGAATTCGTCCGCTGATGTGACGCGAAAGGGTTCTACCTCATGAACCCAGCAACAGCCCGAGGGCAAAGAGAATTCCGAACACCATCTGCGCCTGCCCAGTCGCGCCGAGAGCGGCGATCAACTCGCGCCCGGTTGCGCCCGAGCGAATCGTTCGCACGGCCGGCCTCAAGGCAACCAAACCGAGCACTCCGACGATTGCCGCCGGACGTTGGACGGCACAACACACCACGAAGATGGCGGCGACCCAGCCGAGTCCGACGTAGAACGTTCGAGTGCGGGAATCACCAAGACGAACGGCCAGAGTTTTCTTTCCGACAACGCTGTCGGTCGGTATGTCGCGAAGGTTGTTGATCACCAGCAACGAACAGGCCAGACAACCAACGGGCAAACTCGCCAACCACGCGAGGCTTGGCAGTCGTTCCAACACCGCATAGGTGGTTCCCACCGTTGCGACCACGCCGAAGAAGACGAAGACGAACACCTCACCGAGACCGATATAGCCGTAAGGGTTTGCACCTCCGGTGTAGAACCAGGCGGCCGCAATCGCCGCAAGACCGACCAGAACCAACCACCACGAGGTGGTTGCAGCGATCGTCACACCCGCCAGCGCAGCGATTCCGAAAGAAATGAAGGCTGCGAGTTTGACTCGAGAGGCGGAAACGGCCCCCGAGCCAACCAGTCGCATCGGCCCGACACGTACTTCATCGGTACCACGCACGCCGTCGCTGTAGTCGTTCGCGTAGTTCACGCCCACTTGCAACGCGAGACTCACGATGAGCGCGGGGGCCGCACGCCACCACGCCACGTTCGTTCCTCCTGCGGCCACGGCAAGACCCACCACGACGGGAACCACGGCTGCGGGCAGGGTTCTCGGACGCGCGCCGGCAATCCACAACTTCATCGGTTCAACCATACGCTGTTGGCATGCGCGAGCTCGTTGCAATCGACGTCGATCGATCCGCCGCTGTTCTCGCAATCTTGAAGCGCGTCTGGGACGACGGAAACGCTGCCCTGATCATCGACCAGAGGCTTCCTCCACCCGCCAAATCCGATCTGGTCAACCAACTCGGAGTGCATCGCGTGGCGACATCCGGCGACATTCATGACCTACCCGGCACGCAAGAACCAATGCGCGACGATGATGCCCTCGTCTTGGCAACCTCCGGCACATCGGGATCTCCAAAAGGAGTCGTGCACACGCACGCTTCATTGCGGGCGGCGTCACTCGCAACCAGCGCGGCCCTCGGCTGTGGAGCCGAATCCCATTGGCTTGCCTGTCTGCCGCTGGCCCACATCGGCGGCTTCGGTGTCATCACACGCGCGTGGCACACGGGTTCGCGACTCACCGTTCTCGACGGATTCGACGCGGAAGTTGTCGGCAACTCCGAGGCAACACACGTTTCCCTCGTGTCGACTGTGCTTCAACGAATCAACCCCGCGCGCTTTTCACGCATCCTCCTCGGCGGGGCCACACCGCCGTCCGATCTTCCGGCGAACGTCACCACCACATATGGACTCACCGAATCATGCGGGGGCGTCGTGTACAACCGTCAACCGATCCCGGGCGTCGAAGTGGCCATCGGCGACGAAGGTGAGGTCTTGCTTCGTGGACCGATGTTGATGTCGCGCTACCGCAATGCCAACGGATCCGTTGCACATCCCATCGATGCCGACGGTTGGCTGCACACGAACGACATCGGCGCCATCTCCGACGGCCTTTTGTCGGTCTCGGGTCGACGGGGCGACCTCATCATCACCGGCGGCGAAAACGTGTGGCCCGACGTCGTCGAGGAACGCTTGCGGACCCATCCCGACATCGACGACTGTGCGGTTGCCGGCGTTGCCGACGCTGAATGGGGACAAGCTGTAACGGCTTGGGTCGTTGCGCGGCCGGGAACCAAACCCGCACTCGAAGAATTGCGTGACCACGTATCGGAAACCCTGCCCCGATTCGCCGCACCCCGACGTGTCATCTACGTCGAATCTCTGCCGCGCACGGCACTCGGCAAGATCGTTCGGGTGGCACTGGTGTCAACACTGGCCGATTAGATCGAGCCTGCGACTCCGGCTCCGCCGTCGATCACATAGGTTTCGCCGGTGATCCACACAGCGGCGTCGGACACGAGGAAGGTCGCAAGGTTCGCGATGTCCTCGGGTTCACCAAGCCGCTTCGTCGGAAGACGCGCTGCGAGTGTTTCGCCGAAATTGTCAACCAAAACGGCCGCAAAATCGGTCTTCACCAAACCGGGTGCAATACCGACCACGCGATTCGGCCCGATCTCACTGGCCAATTGGCGCGTGAGATGTATGAGGGCAGCCTTCGTGAGGTTGTACACGCCGAGGCCGGTTTCGGCACGCATACCACCAACCGAAGCGATGTTGAGGATCACGCCCGGATGCTCTTTCAACCGCTTCTCGTACGCGATCTTCGACCAAAAAAGGGGCCCACGGATGTTGACGTCGAATGTCTTGTCGAAGCGACCTTCGTCGACGCCGAGGGTTTTGCCGAAATAGGGATTGGTTGCCGCGTTGTTGACGAGGATGTCGAGGCCGCCGAAGCGCTCGATCGTGGCGTCGATGCATCGCTCGGCAGCTTGCACGTCGCCGGCATTCGCTGCGTACACGGCGGTGTCACCGTTGATACCCGCTGCGGCTTCGATCAGCTGGTCTTCCTTCCGCGACGACATCATCACCTTCGCACCGCTCTCAGCGAGAGATTTCGCTATCGCGCAACCAATCCCCTTGGATGCTCCAGTGACGAGCGCAACTTTTCCTTCGAGAGAAATTTCCATGTTCGGAAACTAGTCGGCGGGCGCTATGGCCGAGATCCGCACCACCGCGATGCGGCGTCCTTCCATCTGTTCGACCGAAAAACGCCAGCCGTCGTATTCGACGAATTCGCCCGCCAAGGGCACGTGGCCGAGAGCATTGAAAACGAAACCGGCCACGGTGTCCCAGTCATCATCGGGTACTCGAACTTCCAGCAATTCGTTCACGTCGCCGACGGATGCCTTGCCGACAACCAAATAGTCGCCGTTGGGCAATCGGCGAACCTCTTGTTCTTCTTGGTCGAACTCGTCGACAATTTCGCCGACCAATTCCTCGAGGCAGTCTTCGAGCGCCACGATGCCGACGATCGATCCATGTTCGTCGGCAACCACCGCCATGTGGAATTTGTCGGTCTGCATTTCACGCATGAGACGACTGACCGGCTTGTTTTCGGGAACGATGCGCACTTGCCTTACCAGCGAAGCCAAAGGCTCGTCGCCACGCCCGTCACGTTCGGCCTTCATGAGGTCTTTCGTGTAAGCCAGACCAACGACGTCGAGATCGTCGCCGGACTCGTGCACCACGGGAAGCCGGCTGTAGCCCTCGGAGATTGCAACATCGAGCGCTGCCGTCACGGTGAGGTCGCGATCGATCGTGACCATGTCAGGGCGCGGCACCATCACCTCACGCACGACCGTGTCGCCAAACTCGATGATCGACTCGATGAGTTCACGTTCTTCGTGTTCGATGACTTCGTCTTGCGCCGCTGCCTCGACGATGCCGAGGAGTTCTTGCTCCGAAACAAATGGGCCCTGCTGCAACCCCTTGCCCTTCACGATGACATTCGTCAGCGAGATGAGTCCCCGCGAGATCATCTGCAGAGGCCAGAATCGGGCAAGCGCCCAAACGGGTCGTGCCGCGATGAGAGCCGCCTTCTCGGGATAGATCACCGCATACGTTTTTGGCACGGCTTCGGCGAGCACGTAGAACACGACCACGTTCAATGCCACACCGACGATGACTCCGGCCGCACCGAAAAGACGCCCCGAAACGACACCGGTCAACGTGGCCTGCACCGTCTGACACACATTGATGGCAAGCAAGATGGGATTGACCCAGCGCGCGGGTTCTTCGACCAAACGCATCAGCGCCCGCCCGGACTTCACGCCCTGGTCGGCCATCGCCGCCGCCTTCGGCTTCGTCATCTTCGACAAACCCATTTCTGCAGCGGCGAGGAAAATGAGGATCACGAGCAAAATCCCGATGCTGACGAGCATCAGCCAGTCGCCGCCTGTTGGGGCCGTCGCCAATGTTCCCGAGTGATCGATCATTGTTCGTCTCGATGATCGATACGGAAATTCAACGGCGCGGAACCTTTCCAATGATGAGTTTCCAACAGCTCACGTTCACGCGATTGCATCCGAACCTTGTCGGCTTCTTCCGCGTGGTCATAACCGAGCACATGAAGAACACCATGCGTCACCAAAAGTGCGATTTCATCGTCGACGCTTCCCGCATGCTGCGGCGCTTGGTCTCGCGCAACCGCCGGACACAGGACAACGTCGCCGAGAAGCAACGGATGATCGTCGGAATCGGGCTGCGGACGGTCGGGTCCACGCGTCGCGTGCCCGGGACCGGGCGAATCGTCAACCAGCACCGCGTCGATGGGAAAAGACAATACGTCCGTCGGGCCGCTCTTGCCCATGTGCACCCGGTTCAACTCGGCGATGACACCGGCGTCGACGAACAACAAGCTGAGTTCGCATGCACCCTTGACGCCTTCCGAACGCAGCACATCCGTGGCAAGGCGCTGCCATCGATCGATGTCGATCGAAACGTCGGCTTGCTCATCGGCACAGAAGACCTGTACGTCCCCGTCTCCCCCGATGCGCCTCGGGCCACGACGTTTGGTGAACAGCCCCATCACTGCGACCGACGACGGGACGACTTCGCGTCACGCCCGTCGGAACCTGAAGTTTCGTAGGCCGCCACGATGTCGGCCACGATGCGATGTCGCACGACGTCGCTCTTTCCCAGATGAACGAATGTCAAGCCCTCGATGCCCTGCAGAATTCTCTCGAGATCGAACAGGCCGCTTCTGCCGTCGGGCACATCGACCTGCGTCATGTCTCCGGTGACGACCACGCGCGAATTGAACCCGATGCGGGTCAGGAACATCTTCATCTGCTCGGGGGTCGTGTTTTGGGCTTCATCGAGAATGATGAACGAGTTGTTCAGCGTGCGCCCACGCATGAAAGCAAGCGGTGCCACTTCGATCGCCTGTCGCTCGACAAGTTTCTGCGCCGCTTCGGGTTCGAGCATGTCGTACAAGGCGTCATACAAGGGGCGCAGATACGGGTCGATCTTGGCCATGAGGTCGCCCGGGAGAAATCCGAGCCTCTCGCCTGCCTCGACTGCCGGACGCGTGAGGATGATTCTTTGCACTTGCTTGGCCTGGAGTGCCTGAACTGCCATCGCCACGGCCAGCCAACTTTTTCCGGTGCCTGCCGGACCCAGGCCAAAAGTGATGACGTTCTCGCGAATTGCATCGACGTACCGCTTCTGCCCGGCGGTTTTTGGTTTGATGGTTCGGCCCCGCGGCCCGCGCACCACTTCGTCGGTCAAGACTTCGCTGGGGCGCTGTGAACTGCGAACCATGTCGATCGAACGGGAAACCACAGAACGATCGACTTGCTCACCGCGTTCAAGCAGCGAGACCAAC
Organism: Actinomycetota bacterium; assembly: GCA_041159045.1. Taxonomy (GTDB): domain Bacteria; phylum Actinomycetota; class Acidimicrobiia; order Acidimicrobiales; family Ilumatobacteraceae; genus F1-20-MAGs119. The sequence goes on along the minus strand of JBEBAF010000066.1, from coordinate 4,607 downwards.
TCTTCGAACAATCGCGACACCACATCTGATTCGGGTCCGACGACCCTGATCATGTTTCCGCGGACGCTGACCTCGGTTTCGGGAAACGCGGCTTCGACGATGCGCAAGTTCTCGTCGCGGAGGCCCAAAAGTTCGGCCATGAGGTGCGCACCCGGGACAACAACGTCGACGGACCGCGCACTGGTAGATGTGTTGGGCATGTTTCGACAACGGTAGCGGCGAAATCACCCTGGCACTGTTGTATCAACGTCGTTTGCCACCTCGCGGACCACGGGCGCGAAGTCGATTGCGTAATAACGCTGGACGGATATCGGAACAAGTTCGGCCTCCGAGACCATCCGCGCCAGTCGCAACAGCAGTTCAGCCGAACCCCCGGTCTCACGCGGCTGGTTTGCCTCCGGGGTGTCGAAGACCAGGAATGCACCCTCACGAGCCTCGACCGCCAGACAATGCTCACCGAGGTGCACGACCGCGCCGGTTGCCACGTGGTCGGGGTCGACCACTGCCCACACGATGTAGTGCACCTGCCCTGCGGCAAAACGCTCGGGGTGATGAGCGGCGAAATAGTGCTCGGACAGCCACCGCGACGCCCGGACATCGGTCGAGATCAATGTCATCGCAACCGGCAGCGTTCCATCCCAGACAACCCATGCCCGATTCGTCGGTGACTTCAGTTGCTCGGTGAATTCGACTTTGTCGAGCATCTCATGGGTGACTGTGTCACGTGCCGTCGGAAGATAGGCACGGACATACAGCGTCCACAGACTCTCGATGAGTCGCGGGTCGTTGACCTGTGAATGTCGTGTCACGTGCATGGAGGCTCCAAAAGATCCCGCCGCACGAGCTGACACACGCACAGCCGGACCGGGTCACTCCGCCCACCGCAAAATTAGTTGATCCACCAGCGCAAAACGCGGCATGTGTACTGTGAAAATCCAGTGCGCACAAGCTTTTCACGCCTTTCTTGGACCTTGGCCGGATTTGGCCTGGTCGCCGGAGTCGTCCATCTCCTCATCGCCGACACCGGCTCGCTCGATGTGATCTACCTCGTGGCAACCATCCAACTGGCGCTCGGCGTGGTCGGCGGGATCATCACACATCGTCCGTCGCCACGAATCTGGACCTTCGTCATCGCGATCACCGTCTTTTCCGTGGTCGGCCAACTGTTCGACGGTGGCTCGGGCACCGTGCGACCAATCGTCAGCGAAGCCTGTTTTCTCGCGGTTCAGCTGACCTTGGCATCGGCGCTTCTTGCGGTGACCGTCAGGAGAAGCGGGGCTTCGCTGATCAGCGCACTCGGAGACGGCCTCATCGTCGCACTTGGCACCTGGGTATTGATCTGGGTGCTGCTCATCCAACCGTCCATCGATGCGATCGTCGAGCCCAATGTCGTCACAGGGTTGCGGGGCGTCACTCTTGCGGTGAGCACCATCGTTCTCTTTCTGCTTGCATCGCTCTTGTTTTCCGATGCAAATCGCACCCCGGCGGTGTGGCTGTTGTCGGTGGCGATCGGGTTGTCGCTCTTCGGTGACCTCTTGTACGCACTCGACAAGTCCGGACACCTCGACGTCGCAGACCGATACGGCAACGCTCCGTACGTCGCGTGCCTCTTCTTCGCGTCGGCAACCTTCGTGCACCCTTCGGTACGCGGCCTCACGCAACGGGGCTCGGTGCGGGCGAGACGCCCGCTACTCGGTCGACTCGTGCTCACCACGATGGCACTCATCGTGCCGATCCTCGTGGTCTCGTTCATCGACCCCGCCGATCGACCCGACCGCATCGTGCGGGCCGTCTCATTGTTCGTCCTTGCCGGCGCCGTGACAACACGGGTGATACAAGCCGTCCGCGAAAACGCCCGCACTCAGGCGATTCTCATCCGGAGCGCCCAGACCGACCCGCTCACTCAACTCCCCAACCGCAGCCTGATGTCCGATCTTCTCACCGATGCGATCGAATCATCGTGGCGCGCAAACACCCGACCCGCCGTACTCTTCGTCGACGTTGACCGCTTCAAGAACATCAACGACTCACTTGGCCACGGCGCCGGCGACGACGTGCTCGTTGCAGTTGCGAATCGTCTCCGTCATACGGTTCCCGACGACGCGCACGTCGGACGAATGAGCGGTGATGAGTTCGTGATTCTTGTGCCACGAATCGTCGATACGGCAGAGGCGGTGAAAATAGCCGACCGCGTGCTTGCCGCCTTCCACGAACCGTTGCAGGTTCGACAGGGCGATGTGTTCGTTTCGGCAAGCATCGGCGTTGCCTTGGCTCCACCAATCGGCCAAACCACTGCCGAAGAACTCCTGCGGAATGCCGACACAGCCATGTACCGCGCCAAGGATGCGGGACGCAACTGCATAGCACTCTTCGATGAATCGATGCTCGAGCGCGTGACGCAGCGACTGTCACTCGAGACCTCGCTCTATCGGGCTCTTGAACGTCGCGAACTGCGTCTCGTTCACCAGCCGATCATCGACATACAACTCGGCGACGTGCTCGGCTTCGAAGCCTTGATGCGCTGGGAACAAGAAGACGGAACAACCGTGTCACCCGCCGAGTTCATCCCCATCGCCGAGGAAACCGGAACGATTCTTCCCATCGGCGCCTGGGCATTGCTCGAAGCACTGTCGCACTTGCGCGAGTGGATCGACCGCGGGATCTGCCCCGACACGGCATCGATGTCCGTGAACGTGTCGCCGAGACAGCTGCACGATCCGAATTTCACGGCCGTCGTCAGCGAGGCGTTGACACGAGCTCGTGTCAAGCCCCAACAGCTGTGGATCGAAGTCACCGAAGGCGTCATGATCGCCGAACCCGAACAGGCCCTCGACACTCTTCGCCGACTCAATGCGATGGGTGTTCGTGTGGCAATTGATGACTTCGGCACCGGCTACTCATCGTTGTCGCTGTTGCAGCGCTTCCCCATTCAACGCCTGAAGATCGACCGTGCGTTCATTTCGGGAATCGCCGATGATGTCAACGCGCGAGCCCTGGTGAAGACGATTCTCGCGATGGCCGATTCGCTGGGCCTCGACACGGTTGCCGAAGGCGTGGAAAGCATCCGACAACTTCAATCGTTGATCGACCTGCGTTGCGCCAAGGCACAGGGGTTTCTCATTTCACACCCGGTCGCACCCGAATCAATGGAATCGACCATCGCCGCTCTCGAGCGTTTCGGCAACTGGCCGAAGTTGCACTGACCGAAGGTCAGCGGTCGCGCAGGAACGGGAACTTCGCCCGAACATCGCGCACGTGTTGGGGCGATACCTCGCCGTAGATGATGCATTCTTCATCACCGGCGCGTGCCACGTCCTCGCCAAACGGACCGACGATGCGACTGCCACCCCCATAGACGAGACCTCCGCCGCTACCTACGCGGTTCACGCCAACCACGTAGGCCTGGTTCTCGATTGCCCGAGCTTCGAGCAATGTCGACCAATGCGCGGCTCGTGACGACGGCCAATTGGCCGGCACCAGATACAAATCAGTCGTTGCGGCGAGGCCCCAAAACCGATCGGCGAATCGCACGTCATAGCAAATGAACAATGACACCGATACACCCTCGACATCGACTGTTGTCGTATCACTTCCCGCGCGGAAGAATTCGTCTTCGCCTCCGTAGGAAAACGGGTGAATCTTGTCGTAACGATGCACATCGCCTGTCGGAGAAGCGAGAACCAATGTGTTGAACGGGCGTTCATCGCCGGGCACGACTTCCGGACACGTACCCGCCAGCCACACATCGTGCCGAGCCGCGGCATCGATGATGAACGACGACGACGCCCCGTGCCTCGGCTCGGGCATCGAGGAATCCCAGTTGTCACCCACCGCAAAGCCGGTCGAAAACATCTCGCTCATTACGATGAGACGTGCACCGTTCGCCGCGGCTTCGGCGATCATCGCGTCAAGATGCGCAAAATTCGCGCCACGATCGAGCCAAGCGATGTCGTGCTGAATCGCGGCAACCTTCATGAGCGCCAGTTTCGCAGACGTTGCGCGGCCTCGGTGACGACTTCTTTTCTTTTGCAGAACGCGAAGCGAACGAGCGAACGTCCTTCGTGACGATTCGCTTCGCTGTAGAAGACGGCGTTGGGAATTGCCACGACCCCGGCTTCGCGGGCCAGTTGCCGCACGAAAGTCATGCCGTCGCCGTCGGTTGATACCGGACGGCAATCGACCGTCACGAAGTAGGTCGAGGAAGAGGGATACACATCGAACCCCACGTCGCGCAGGGCAGGAACGAGCTCGTCACGTCGCGCCTGAAGGTTGGATGCGACGGTCGAGAAGTAGCTCGACGGAAGGCCGAGGCCTACGGCAATCGCCGGCTGAAACGGAGCTCCGTTCACGTAGGTGAGGAACTGCTTGGCCGCCCGCGCGGAAGCGACGAGGTTTGGAGGCCCGCACAACCAGCCGATCTTCCATCCGGTCGTATTGAAGGTCTTGCCTCCGCTGGAGACGACGAGGGTTCTCTCTCGCAACGAACCGAATTCGGCGAGACAGCGATGGTTCAAGCCGTCGAACACGAGATGCTCGTACACCTCGTCGGAAAGAACGATGAGATCATGCTGCTCGGCGAGTTCGGCTATCGCGTTGCATTCAGCGTC